>JAIFKL010000198.1 GCA_020049595.1 Desulfobacteraceae bacterium | reverse complement strand
ATTACATAAATTTCATTATTGAATATAATACGGTATTTTTCCTCGCTTTCCCTGAGTTCATCTTGCATTTGTATGCGTTCATCAATATTTTCCAACAGCCATATTGACCCTTCGTCCAAATTGGCAGGATTGGCAGCCGCCCCTGTGATGTTACACCAAAAATGAGTATTGTCTTTCCGTTTCATTATAATTTCGGTCTGACAGATTTCCCCCTTACTAATTTTATTATATGCCTTTCCCATTTCTTCATATTTTTCTTTTGAAGAATAAAATCTTTCCGTACTCGTACCGATTATTTCATCAGAAGTGTAACATAATAACTTTTCAAAAAAATTATTTATTCTTAAAATTTTTCGGTCTTTCAGAAAAGCGATTCCGATCCCTGCATTATCGAGAATAACTTTTTGTTCATTAAAAAGTTCCCTGAATTTTTCCTCAGCCTGCCTGTGTTCTGCGATTTCCGATTGCAGTCCTTCATAGGCGGTTTGCAGCTCCGCTGTACGCTCTTTTACCAGTTCTTCAAGATATTCCTTATGTCGCCTCAGTTCCTCCTCAATTTTCCTTTTCTCGGTAACATCTCTGATAATGGCAAGATTCACCCATCCTAATACAGTATATCTTCCTGATAATGAAATCTCAGCGGAGAATATTTTATTGTCTTTTCTTTTCATATCTGCCTGAAGCAGTTTCCCAACGGTATAGCTATGTTTCAATGGCGATAACCTGTTTATTTCATCAGTTATTATATGGATAAATTCATCAGAAAGGATAAGAGGATTGACAACAGGGCATGATAATCCATCGTTGCCGGGTTCGAACATTGTTTCAAAAGCAGAGTTCCACATCAATATTCGTCCCTGCTCATCAAAAGAGATGATTGCATCACCGGATGATTCCATGAGCAGGCGGTAATTCCCGGGCATATCGCTGAAAAAAAGTGCTATTGATCTATCCATAGACATCTCCCTGTTTTGCAGAGAAATCAGATTTTTTAACACAGTGATAAGTATATAGACTCCGGCAAGATACTGGGCAGTTCTCCCTACCCATCCGATAGGGCTTCCGAAAGATTTCTGTATAAAAATAGCTGATAATCCGATGACAATCAATATTAATGACATGGAGTACCAATATAGAAAGTCGGATTTATACAATCTCTGAAAACATATTAATATTAAAGAAGAAAAAATAAGCATTACCAATGTCAGTTCCAGAATTCCCTGTCTCAGCAAAGTGGGACCCGATCCCTGTATAAAGAATGTCGGCGTGATGCCATGATAGGTCATTATAGTGAGGAATATCATAAAAACCAGCACAGCGGAATATGCAATTATACCTTTGGTTTTATATCCTTTTATTCGCTTTTGCGAAATTGCGGCTGTCAATGTCAATACCGCTCCTGCCGCATGAAAAAGCGATCCCAACAACGCCCCGGTATTATGCAGAGTTACAGTGCAGTTCACACCGCATATTCCCAGCATCCATCCGCCGATGAGACTGCCTGACCCGAATGCGACCATCCCGCAGCCTAATAAGAGTACGTTGAGCAAACCGCTCATAAGATAAACTCTTATTGCGACAAATGAAGCAATAACAGGGAATACGCCGATGAATATCGTATTCAGTATGGGTAACAGCAAAGGCGGTTCATAGACAATTTTCACATCCCATACAGCCAGAACAGCTATGAGAATGATGAAAAGCGGAATGGGTACTGATGCAAGGTGTTTAGTCATTGATATCCTCTCATAATCAGCAGATCGAAAGCCGGCAGCGGTTCAGAAAGCAGTGATTCGGAGTCCGGGAGTTGACAACCCGGATTTTAATAAGATGAAAAAAAGTTGTCAACTCGTTACCGCAGGCAGTTACGAATTCCATTCTTTCTTAACCCGCGCCATACATTCGGGACAATAAGTGTGAGAAGGCGCCAGATGCTGTTTGTCAACCAAAAATTTTTCAAACGATATCCAATCTCCCGTGCCGTGTTTTTTGCCCTCGTCATCTCTGATTTTTTTGCACACGCAGCATATCGGCACAATATTCTCATATACATCAATTTGTCTTTGCATCTCGACTTTCTCGAGACAGCGTTTTATCCGAAACAACAATTCTTCGGGGGAATATGGCTTGGACACATAATCATCGGCATCTGCTCTGAGTGCCTCGACTGCGGAACGCATATCGCCGTGTCCTGTCAGAATAATGACCTGTATTTTCGGATAAATCTCTTTTGCTTTTTTTAACACTTCAATTCCGTTTATCGGTTCCATGACCAGATCCGTAATTATCAGAGATGGAGAAAGAAGTTTAAGGATATCGAGAGCTTTGGCGCCGCTGTCAACTGCGGTAACAGAATAGCCTTGTTTTTCGACGTCTTTGGAGATAGCTGCCAAAACCATCGGGTCATCATCAACGATCAATACAGCATATTGTTTTTCCATTTATTTTTGATCTCCTTGTTTATTTATACTCAACACTGTGTGATTTGCTGAAATTTCATTTCAGCACTCCGGAGTGCAGTGACCGACTTGCTAAAATTTCATTTCAGCACTCCGGACAGTCTCTTAACTTAATGCCGCCGGGGCATGATAATGCCCACCCTCCTATTGTCATTCTGAGCGAAGCGAAGAATCCCGGTAAAACGGGTTTATCTGTTTTCAGCCTTGGCCGTTCTACAGAGAACCTTCGCTCCGCTCAGGGTGACATTTCCTCTGCGGGCTTTGCATCTTTGCGAGAGATTTGTTTCGGGCAAACCGAGAAATCTTAAATATTCCTCTATCTTCACGCAAGGATTTTGTTTTTGGACAGAAAGCCGTAAAGAATTGTATTGACGACATCTGCTTTTTCAATCACTACGGCATGGCCGGCATCGGGAACAATAACGAACTCCGAATCGGGAATTGTTTCTGCAATCTTGCGGCTGCATTCAGGCAGCAGAATGTCATTTTCTGCGGCTATTACAAGCGTCGGACATCTGATGTTTCCGATTTTGTCGGCAGGGATGTCAACCTGCCCCGCTGCGGATGCCAGTTTTACAAAGGAGTTAAAATAATCATAAGATAATGCTTTGAAAAGAGTTCTCGCCGTCTCAATATACTCGGGTTTTTCTGTTCTGAAGCGGTCTGAAAAAACCCTGTCGGTTGCGATGTTGTATAAACTGCCCGGACACTTTAACGCGACTTCAATCCATGACTCAATATGAGAAGAAGTAACTTTGCTGACATTGCTGAAGGTTGCTATGAGAGAAAGGCTTTTTACCAATTCCGGATATGTGTAAGAGAAAATCATTCCTACTACTCCGCCGTAGGAAGTCCCGACGATATGACACTTCCTGATGCCAAGTCTGTCAAGAAGCGCTTTGAGATCAGCGGCATGGATTTCCATCGAATATTCAGATTCAGGTTTTTCGCTCATCAACTGCCCGCGAAAATCATGCAGAATCAGCTTATATTCTTTCATAAAGAACTGAATCTGGGGATACCATGACTGAACGGTCATCATAATGCCGTTCAGAAACACCACCGGCTCTCCCATGCCGTAAGTTTCATAATAAATTTCAATGCCGTTTATCTGCTCTTTCATTATAAATCTCCTTATCAAAAATAGTACGGTGGGCTGTCTCATTCATCATTTTCGTTTTCGCCAAGCCTGAAATTTATCTCATAGTTTTTGATGAAATCAGTCTCTTCGGGCGTCAATCCGTAAAGCGGACAGATGAAATCGTCAATTTTGTCAATGAATGACTTCGACTTTCCTATTTTATATTCCCTGAAAGTAGTTATATTTGCATATTTATCAGTTTTTCGGATAGTTGCATTTCTTTCAATATCTGCAAGATAAGCTGTGTAAACATTTTCGATTTTCTCCTTTATCTCATTGTCCAAATGCGCTGTCGGAACCGGAAACGATTCGATTTCATAAGATTTTAAATCAAGATTGTTGGAGTATAACTGATAAAACCAGAAAAACAGATTGCTGCTCATTATCGCGCCGATGATATTCGCATCTTTCTTATCGAAATAGACAGGCTTTTCTTTTGTTGAGCCGGTGGAATAATTTGTAATCACTTTAAAATAGCGCCCGCCGGTTGTGCGGTAGTAAATCGCTGAACCCTCTGCCTGCATCAGAGAGCCGATTCTCATTTTATGGGAAAAAAGCTTCTTTAAAATATCCTGCTCGATTTTCTCGCTGATTTTCGGATACCTTCCGATGAGTTTCAACCCTTTTACATCAATAAAACTCAGATTGTCAAGAAGATTGCCGAGATTGAAATTTTTGCTTTTCCTGTAAAGTTTTGTGAGCAGAATTTTTTCGCAGGCTGAATTTGATTTCTCAAAAAAAATAATGGAAGTATTGACCACAGCGTTATCAAATACGGGCTGCGGTCTCACAGCATAAGATGAGATTTTAATTAACTTGCAGTTTGACTCGAGCAGCCGGTGCAAGCCTGTCATCGCATCGCCTGAAGTGACGGAAAGCGGCACAATATAATGCAGGCTTCCGTCCTTCCGCAGAAGCTTGTAACCCATTTCAATAAAAAGAGAAAAAGTGTCTGACGAGCCTTTCTGAACACCTTTTGCTGATTTGGCAGTTGAATAATTTTCGATAAAATATTTTTTGATGCCTTCATGCAATGTCGCGCCGTAGGGCGGGTTCCCGATCACCGCATCAAAGCCGACAAAATCGCCGTCATCGTTCAGCGCTTCGGGAAATTCAAAGCGCCATTCAAAAGCCTTTTCATAAATCCTGCTGCTTTTAATGTCCTCAATTTCCTCGCTCAGTCTGTTTATCTCATTTTCCAATTTTTTCTGCTTCTGCTCGCGGGCTTTTTTCTCTCTGACAGATTCCTCAAAGAGCAATTTCTGATTCAGCAGATCATATAACTCCCCGCTCAGTTTATCTAATCGCTTTATTTTCGGATTGTTGCCGCCGAGTTCGGCGCGGAAGTCTTTTTTGATGTCGGCAATGAGTTTTTCCATTGCCCGCTTTTCCTCTTTGCTTGTCGCTTGCCGGTAGGTCTGCACCGCGATTCTGTATGCGTCAATGCTCCATTTGCTTTTTCTCAATGCCTGCTTCAAATCCGCATCCAGCGCAAATCGGCTGATCAGAGAATTTCCGCATTTGATATTGATGTCAATATTCGGAAGCGTTTCCAGCCTCGCCCCCTCTCCGTCCGGCGAAGGGAGATAATAGGCGTTTTTGAGCAATTCAATCCACAGCCTCAGACAGCAGATTTTTACAGAATTGGGATTGATGTCAACGCCGAAAAGACAGTTTTCGATAAGCATCTGCTTTTCATGGAAAAGCGTTTCCTGAACGCGCTGACTTTCTTTACTCAGAGGATTGTACTCAAAAAGTTCTCCGTCTTCATCTGTCACAATCAGTTCATCATTTGCAACATCCGCATGATATTCTTTTAATCTCATGCCATTACGATCCTGTAATATCTTCAAATAGCTCTTCACCGCAATGATCTCATTGAGCGCGGAAACCAAAAAATGCCCGGAGCCGACCGCGGGATCGCAGATTTTCAGGCTGTTGATGATCTCATTTGCCTCATGCCGGTCTTCGATTTTCTCATAGAGTTCGTCAAGGTCTCTGCATTTCCAGCCTTTCCGCTCGTTGAATTTCTGCACAACTGCCCTGCGAATTGTCTCACGGCACATATACATCGTGATAAAACCGGGCGTAAAAAATGAGCCGTCTTTGTAGCCGTTGATTTTCTCAAATATCAGACCGAGCACCGAGGCGTTAATGAGAGATTTTTTCTCTTCCTGTATCTCCCCCGAACCTTCGGCTGAAAAGTTATAAGCATCTAAAAATTCAAATAAATATTCGAGCGTATTCATCTCGCGGGTCCGCTTTTTTCCTTTGCTGTCTTTCAGCACGGTAAAAGCGGGAAGAGGCAGTTTTTTCTCATTTCTCAGATTGCTGATAAACAAAGTCTTATGCTCAATCTCTGCGGGTTCAAAAAGCGAGCTGTTCAGATAAGGAACCTTTGCAAAAGTTTGTCTCAGGTCTTCGTTCCGCTCCGCTGTCTTGCGAGCCAATACCTGAAAAAACAGGCTGTTAAGATCATCCAAACTTTTAACCTTTGCAAGATTTAAAAAGGAGTAGGATTTGTCTCCGCTGTGATAGGCGATTAACTGAGCTTCAAGCAGTTTGAGGAAAAGGACGCGGTTGATCCATGTGAGCGTCAGTTCAAGCCCGACGTTGAAAAGCCTCTCCTGATATGTCTCTCCGAATTGCTCAGGTTTTTCAAGCCTGCTGATTTTGTCCAAGCTCTCAAGCTGAATGACGGCGTTTTCAAGCAGAGAACCTGCATTCCGCTCGCGTTCTTTTTTCCGTTCAATCAGCTTCTTAGCCCCCTGTTTTGTCTCTGTCAGTCCGATGATGTGGAGCAGTTCCGAGTAAAAACTTCTGTCAAGGCTGTTGCTGTCATTGGCAAAATTGACCTTTAACAAGGCTTTGTTCAGCGATGTTTTGGGGTTCATTATGTGATATTTTACCATAAAATATGCAGGCGGTTCCGCTTATTCAAGTTCCGCTTTATGTTCATAAATCTTTCCCGGCGCGTAAATATTATCGGCGGCATATCCGGCTTTTGTCCATGCGCTTATCCAGCAGTCAATAATGCCGTTGAGCGTGATATGATATAATTCCTCTATGCGTTCTTTATCCTTATCCCTGCACGGTATTTTATCCCTTGTTTGCAGATTTTTTATCAGTTCCGCAATATCCGGCACATCATTATGTCCGTCGTACCGGATGATCAGAGGCATATAATTGGTGCCGTGACAGATTTTGCCGGGGTAAACAGCGCATGAAACAGCATCTGCTATCAGACCGAAAGATTTCAGGGTGTATTCATCAGGATTCCCTGTTTTAAGACCAGCGACAAGGTTTTTGTAACATTCTGCAACACCGTCGGGAGACAATTTTGCTTTTGTTCTGTGGGAAAAATTTATGCCGTTCAGGATTACATTTCGGTAAGTTGCCAAATATTCCCTCATCGCAGGCGGACAGAATATCAGCACATCATTTATAATAATTTCATTCAGTTCGCTGCGTGTCAGATTGATACTCGTGCGGGGATTGGTGTTTATAATTACGGGCAAGCTTGAATAGGAATCCTCACGGCTGCTCTCTCCGCCTTCGACGCCGCACCCGGAAGACAGCGGGCTTCCGTCACAACAGGAATCTCCGCAGACACCGGCTTTTTTTTCAATACCGTAATCTATATTTTCAATATTTTCAATATCTTCAATATCTTCAATATCTTCTATATCTTTAATTTCAGTGTGTTGAGCATTTTCTTCAGGATATCCGGTTACGATCCCGCGGTGATAATAATACTTTACTTCATCACCTTTTTGAAAAATAACAGTAGGATTTAAAGGAGTCGGATTTTCTTTTCTGCTTTGCTTTACATCCGCGGTCTTTTCCTCTTCAATGCTTCGCTGGTATGATTTGGGCTTGGGCGGTGACGGCTGCGGTAATGTCGGCGCATAAGTCCTTTTATATGATGTTCCCTCGCCGCTCTTCAGTAAGGGCTTTCCGTTGTTATCCCCGCATATTCCGCTGTCAGTAATAAAAAACAGTATTCCGAAAACAGCCATACATGAAAAGAATAATGATTTCAGATTCATAAAATGTCTCCTTTCCGCTTGCGGCAGATTTTGAGTTTCTCTACAGTATTCATAAATTTAATCCAAATTTCTTTATTTTTTTCATCAATACCGGCGAGTGATTTTGCTCTCTTGATAAGGATTGGTGTCATAATATTTCTCATTGGTTTTTAACTGAGTGTTTTACGGCAAAATTTCAAAATAATCGCAGTGCAGGGGGCGGATTGTGCGAAAATCCCGGTGATCTGTTGTCAGAATGCGCCGAATATTCAGTCTTTCTGACAGCGCCACGATTGAAGCATCAACAAAATCGAGTTTCATATCTGCATATTGATTCAGAATCTGACATATTCGTGTCAAATCGTCTTTTGTTACCGGTTCAAAGCGAATCGGACTGTTCTCGAGTTTTTGAATAAAAAGACGCATTGCCCTGTGTCCCAGACGGGCTTGTAACAAATAACTTATCTCAACTGTTACAGTTATCGGGAGCAAAAGTTCATCTTCAAGGGACAGCAGCAGATTCACTGCACGCGTATGGTTAATATCTCCCTTGTCAACTGTGGCATAAAGAAAGCCGGTATCAATCAGCGCTGTCAATCAGAGTGTCTCCGTATTTTTCCCTTATGAAATCTGATACGACAGTATTTACCTCTTCCGATCCTTTATTCATACCGGAATCAAACATACCGGCAATGGATAGTAAAAACGCAGTTCCGTTCTGTCCCAAATCAACGACTGACGCTCTCTGTTTTTGATAAGCAATTGTTTTCAAATAATCAATTACGATACTCAACTGATCTTCCGGCAAGCGGGTGATCATATTTATCACTTCCTGTCTCAGCATTTTTAACCATCCTTTACAATCTGTATTTTCAGTCACTTTTATTCACCCTATAAGCTGATATAAAAAAATACCTTTATAATAAAACGAAAAGGATTGTCAAGTCGTATTTGTAGTTTTTTATGTGAGTTTTATCACCGCCGGTTCTTCGCAAGATGCGATATTAACAAGACGATCAGCAGACGGAGAGAAAGAATTGGGATGGTGATAGGTAATTTATTTGTTTTTATCAGAGCGATAATAAAAAGAGAAAAAGCACCGTTGCAATATTTCGGATTTGAAATCAGAAGAAAAACGAAGAGAAATGAGAAAGCGACGTGGAGGCGGCATCCGGATTTGAACCGGAGAATAGCGGTTTTGCAGACCGCTGCCTTACCACTTGGCTATGCCGCCAAAAAAAATGGAGCGGGAAACGGGATTTGAACCCGCGACTTCAACCTTGGCAAGGTTGCACTCTACCACTGAGTTACTCCCGCTCATTCAGTAAAAATGCTTTATACAGATTTGCGTTCCGCTTGTCAATAAAAAAATAAAATTATTTTTGAAGAAGATTTCTGAACTTTATAAAATAGTCCGCGCCTGACCATACCGTTAATATCAACGCGCCCCAGAGAAAGAACATGCCGACCGCGTGAAAGTTGATGCCGAAATAGGGAAAATGCAGTAAAAGCGGAATGATAGCGGCAATCTGAAAGCCGGTTTTGTATTTTCCCAGAAAAGAGGCTGACACATCCTTTCCCCCTTCGGCAATGATTCCCCGCAAGCCGGTTACGGCAATTTCCCTGCCGATGATGATGCAGACGACCCATCCCGGAATCCAGCCGCAGGAAACCAGCATAATCAGCGTCGAGGATACCAGCAGTTTGTCTGCCAGGGGATCCATCGCTTTTCCGAAATTGGAGATAAGTCCCCGTGTTCTTGCAAAATAGCCGTCCAAATAATCTGTAATCGCTGCCGCGCTGAACAGAATCGCAGCCAGAAATGTGGAAAGTTTGCCAGTCGGAAATAAAAGCAGGATCATAATTCCCGGCGCGGCGGCAATCCGAAACAGTGTCAATGTATTGGGATGACTCAGAATTTTTCTGATGTTTCCGTTCATTGTTTTTTTTTATAATCTTTCCGATCTTGTAGGGTGGGCAAAAGCGAAGCGTTGCCCACCGATATTTTTGCATAGCGATGACATACCCGGCAACCTAATCCCCTTCCCTTTGGGAAGGGGGCAGGGGGTTAGGTTTATTTTTTCGCCTTTTTCCAGTCGTCCAAAAATGCCTTGATGCCCTTGTCGGTCAAAGGATGAGCCGCCAATTTTGCAAGCACATTGAAAGGAATTGTGGCGATATGCGCGCCCATCATCGCTGAATTGAGAACATGAAGCGGATGGCGGACGCTTGCCACAATGATTTCGGTCTCGTATCCGTAGTTGGCGTAAATATTGATGATCTGCTCCACCAAGCCCAGCCCGTCCTGAGAAACATCATCCAATCTGCCCACAA
>JAIFKL010000264.1 GCA_020049595.1 Desulfobacteraceae bacterium | reverse complement strand
TTTTCTCCACGACACTGGGCAGATTCGCCAACGGCGAACAGCTTTATTCCACCGAAACCCCGGATGCCAACGGCACGGTCTCTGTGTCGCTCATTGCCGGAACCGTTCCCGGCACGGCAGAAATCACCTGTTTTGCACGGGGCGTGACCCAGAAAATCACCCTCAAACTCACCGGCACTTCGGAAATCCCCGCGGCTGCCAGCATTACCCTGAGCGCATTTCAGGCATCAGCGCCCGCAGACGGCGCCAGCTCAGTTTCCGTCACCGCGACAATCAGAGACAGCGCAGGCAATGCCGTACCCCAAGGCACTGCCGTGAGTTTCTCCACGGATATGGGCAGATTCCCCGGAAATCAGAACACATATAACACCGAAACACCGAGCGATACGGGAACCGTCACGGTCTCCCTGATCGCACCGTCAGTACCGGGAAAGGCAAGGGTCACCTGCGCCTCGGGCGGCGTTTCCCAGAATATCACGCTGGAATTTACCGGCAAAGGCGCCGACGTCATTCCCGCAGTGATTTCCCTCTCGGTATGGCCCCAGAGCATTGCCGCCAACGGGACAAGCTCCGCGGCAATCACCGCGCTGGTAGAAGACCTTTCCGGCAAACCGGTTCCCGAAGGAACGGAAATCCGTTTCTCCTCGACCCGGGGCAAACTCTCGGAAACAGTTGTCAAAACCCCCGACGATCTGGGAACAGTGACAGTTTCCCTCATGTCCGACACCGCCACAGGCATTGCCGAGGTCACGGTCAGCGCGGGAAATGTGTCCCAGAGCATTTCTGTCACTTTTTCCGGGGGCAGTTCTCCGGCAGCCAGTATCTCGCTGCGTGCGGACCCGGACCGCATCGCTGTCGGCGGGGATAAGACCGCGGTCATTGATGCTTTTGTCAAAGACCGTTCCGGAAATCCGGTCGCCAAAGGCGCGTCCGTGATTTTCTCCACGACCGCGGGCAGATTCGCCAACGGCAAAATGAGCATAGAACTTCTGACCACCGACAACACCGGCAATGTAACGGTGATGATAGCCGCGGGGACCGCTGCCGGCACTGCCGAAATCACGGCATCCTGCGGCGCGGTGTCACGCAGCATCAGCATTGAATTTGTCTCTGATATAAGCACGGCCGTATCCGCAGCCATTGTTCTGAGTACGCCTGATCCCGCGGACATTCCCGCAGACGGCGCCAGCTCTTCTCTGATATCCGCACAGATAACAGACCTTTCCGGTACCGCCATGCCCAAAGGCACGAGTCTGACCTTTACGACCACTGCCGGACATTTCCGCAACAGCCAGACCGTCTATACCGTGCAGACGCCCGATGATACCGGCAAAGTGACCGTTTCGCTGATTGCAGGCACGAGTCCTGCCACCGCGCAGGTGCGCTGCGAAGCCGGGGGCATTTCTCAGAAAGTCACGGTCACATTTACCGGCGGAACCGCCGAGACGGTTCCGGCAAGCATTGTGATAACGCCCCCGGTTCCGGCAAGCATTCCCGCAGACGGGGCATCATCCGCCGCAATTACGGCAACCGTCAGAGACATGGGCGGCGCGGCAGTTTCACGGGGTACGGGCATCACCTTTTCCTCCACTGCCGGAAAATTTCCCAACGGCAGTCAGACCTATTCGGTGACGACGCCCGATGACAGCGGCTCAGTCACGGTTTCCCTTATCGCAGGCACCACGCCGGCAATTGCCGAAATCCGGGTCAGTTCCGGCAATGTCTCACAGAAAACAACCCTGGAATTTACCGGCGGCGCAGTTGACATCACCGTTGGCAGCATTGTCATTACCGCGCCCAATCCCCCAAGCATCTCTGTGGGCGGATTCAGCTCTGTGATCGCTGTCTCGGTCAAAGATGTGAGCGGAAAAGCGGTCCCCAAAGGCACGCCCGTGAATTTCTCGGCCACGCTGGGAAAATTTGCCTCCGGAAATCAGAGCTATACGCTTTCCACCACAGATGAGAGCGGCAATCTCAGCGTGTCTCTCATTTCGGAAAATACTGCCGGGACTGCTGCTGTCACCGTTTCCGCAGGAAATATTTCTCAGAAAGCTTTTGTGGAATTCACTGTGGCCGGCGAAGATGTGACCCCGGCCCGGATCGCGGTGTCCACCTCCAAAACCGTTATAAAATCAGATAATTCTGAAAAAGCCGAGATCATTGCCGCCGCGCTGGATGTCAATAATGCCGCTTTGCCCGGCGTGACCGTGCATTTCAGCGCGGACGGGGGACAGTTGAGCGCGGCAAGCATGAAGACCGGCACCGACGGGACCGCCAAAGTCGAGTTTTCTTCAGGCACGATTCAGAAGGAAAACCGCACCGTGTTTGTCACCGCAACTGCCGGAAATCTGAGCCGTTCTGTTCCCGTCAAAATAGCAGGAACCACAGTGGAATTGGCAACGGACAAGACCGATCTGGGAAAAGCAAATCTCATCGTGACCGTGAAAGACGCGGGGGGCAATGCTGTCTATCAGGCACCGGTCACGCTCAGGAGTGTGGATGAGGAAGATTCGGTCACAGAAAACTCTATGATGTCCTGGGCGCTCGCTGCGGGTTATGTCAATTATATGACGGATGTCAACGGCGAACTCAAACTGACGCTCAGAGGCAATACGGCAACCGGAACGACAGTGCTGCGGGTGGAATCGCTGGGCGCTGTGCGGACTCAGACATTTACGGTCAGTTCGGTGGGCGAGGAATTTAAAATCTCTGCCCTGCGTGTTTCTGACGGCAGGCAGCCGGACCCTGATGAAAAGCTTGTCACCCTGCACACCGGATTGGAACTGCGGATTGTTGTTTCCGCACAGGGCAGAAATGCCGTGCGTTTTGCCACGAGTTTCGGGACATGGAAAGAAAACGGTTCCCGGACCCTTTCGGTTCCGGTGAACAACGGGACAGCAGCAGCGACGCTGGTTTCAGCGTCTGCCGGTATGGCAACCGTACAGGTAACTGATGAGTCATCGTCCGATGTCTCGGATTCGATTCAGGTGGCAATTTCCGCGCCGGTGGCAGACGCCGCAAAGATTGCGCTTCAGGTCACTCCCGCAATCCTCGCGCCGAGTACCGGAGATGAACTCCATACGGCTGATCTGATCGCCACGGTAAAGAATAAAAACGATCAGGCAGTGGGCGGGGCCCCTGTGATTTTCTCTTTGGAAAGCACCACCGGCGGAGGCGAATATATCACGCCGGTTTATGTACTGACCGACAGCAGCGGCACCGCAAAAGCCGTGTTTACCTCCGGGTCCCTGAGTTCAGGTGCCGGCGGCGTTAAAGTCCGCGCTGCTGTTGCTGACCGCAGCGACATTGCCTCCTCGGTAGTTACCATTGTTATCGGTAAAACCGCAGGCTCGGTTCAGATCGGCACCAGTTCGCGGGTCTCAACGGTCAACAACAACACCGCGTATCAGTTGCCCATGTCGGTGCTGGTGTCTGATGCCAACGGCAATCCGGTGGCAAATGCCCAAGTTTCGCTGGGACTCTGGCCTGTGACTTATGCTACCGGATACTGGAACAAATGTTCGGACGGCTCCGGCACCTGTCCCTATCATATTGCCCGTATTCCCAATGAAGATAAAAACCGGAACCTGATGCTGGACGCGGGCGAAGACCTGAACGGCGACGGTATGCTCACGCCCCCGAATTCCTCAGCCGGCAGCATCCCTGCTACTGTGGCCACCGATGAAAACGGCATTGCCGAATTCAATCTGACATATCAGAAACGCTCTGCTGTGTGGATTGAAGATGAAATCACTGCATCGGTCATTGTATCGGGAACTGAAACCCGTTCTTCATACCGGCTCTGGCTGCGCTATCTGGAAGGCGAAGAAGACAATCTGCCCCATTCTCCCTATAATTCGGATGCTGAGTGGCTGGAACCCTCTTCAGTTTCGGTAACGGCTTATCCCCAGACTCTGGCAGCCGACAGTGTAAGCAAAAGCGAGATTAAAGCAAGTGTTTACGACTGGAACGGCACGCTGATGGAAAAGGATGTCAAGCTGGTTTTCACTACAACTGCGGGCAAATTCGCCGAAAGCGGTTCAACCCGTGCGGAAGTCACTGCAACTGCCGGTATCGGAAAAGCAACGCTGGTCAGTTCGGATTTTGCCGGAACCGCAACCGTCACGGTCACAGTTGCCGATAACGAAGATGTTTTCGGCACAGCGACCGTCACCTTTGCCGCGGGTTCGCCCGCGCAGCGATGGACCACGATCACGGCAACGCCGTCCAACCTCACTGCCGATGGAACAAGCACAGCCGCGATTTCGGTACGCGCAGCAGACGCCAACGGCAATCCGGTCAGCGACGGCACCCTGCTGGTCTTTGACGTGGAACAGGGCATGGGCAGTTTCTCCTCCCGCACAGCCCAGACCAAAGACGGTGCCGCATCCGTGATTTATACCGCAGGCAAAACACAAGGCACGGCAACCGTCACAGTGCGTTCCGGCGACAATGCCTATCTGGGTTCGGTTCAGATACGGCTCATCGGCACGGTGGTCAGAACCCTTACGATTTCCAAAGGCGCTGACAAGATTACGGCGGACGGGGTTTCTTCCACCCGGATCACGGCAACGGTAAAAGACGCTGCGGGAAGCGCGGTGAAAGACGGCACTATTGTCTCTTTTGTCACGAGCGCGGGAACCTTCGGAGGCGGCTGCAATCAGAAATCCGACTGCACCGCAGCAACGGCTGACGGTGTTGCATTCGTTGATCTTGTCAGTTCCACAAGCATCGGCACTGCTACGGTCACTGCCACTGCCGGGGGAGTTTCCGCCAATACGACCGTGCAGTTTGCCGCGGGTTCCGTTGCCGCTTTCGGCATTGCGCTGACGGCAAACCCGGACAGCCTTTTTGCGGACGGCAAGACCACCAGCAAGATTCGTGCGCTGGTCAAAGACGCCAAAGGCAATCCGGTCAGCGGAGAAGTGCTGACATTCACCGTGAGCGGCGCGGGCGGAACGCTTTCCGCACAGAGTGCGACCACTGCCGACGGCGTGGCGGAAATCACCTATACCGCATCGAAAACAGCCGGTTATGTGACGGTTCAGGCAAAAGCTGTAAACGGGGCTGTCGGTACGGTCACCTTAGTGCTGGCACCCACGGACATCGGCGGCATTTCCGTCACGGCAAATCCCACAGAAATTGTGGCAAACGGTGTTTCCACCTCGCAGATTACCGCGCTGGTGGTGGATGACAAAGGCAATCCGGTGGCAGACGCGCCGGTGGTGTTTAAAGATATCAGCGATGTAAATCCCTCGGTGCCCCTGCCTGCCAACAATACATACAAAGGCACGGGACCTTACGTTACCACTTCGTTTTACTCACGAGGCGGTTCCACCACCTTTACTCTCAGCCATACAGGCTCGAGTTTCACGGTTTACCTGCGTAATGACAAAACCGGAGCGCGGGACTTGCTGGATATAGGCGGTTCCTTTTTGGAGCATGTTCGTACCAAAAATCTGGACCCCGGAACCTATTATCTGGAGATTCTGGAAGGAAACGGCAATTGGGAAATCAAGGTGGAAGGCAATATTGAGGCAGTGCCTGAAGGCAATCCGATCAAATTGGCAGACACCCGCACGGACAGCAGCGGAAAAGCCTATTATACCTACACAAGTACAAAGGTAAAGCGCATCATCGTTATCCGCGCCGAATGCGGCAGCCTCAACAAAACCGTAAACCTGTATCAGATTGCCGGAGACGCCGTCAGTATTGAGCTGGTGGCAAGCCCGGAAACGCTTTATGCCAACGGTGAAAATGAAAGCAGCATTCAGGCAAAGGTTTTTGATATTAACAACAATCTTGTGGGTGCCGGCGTGGCTGTCACCTTTTCCACGGAACTGGGAACGCTCAGTGAAACTTCCGCGGAAACCGAAGACGGCGTTGCAAAGACCGTCCTGATTTCTCCTGTGGAATCCGGCGGAAAATCCGCAACGGTCACAGGCACGATGGGCGGAAAATCCGCTTCGGTGAAAGTGGAATTTACAGATGTTTATCTCTCGGATATGTCTGCAAGCCCCAGCGCGGTGTTTGCCAACGGCACGGATATTTCAACGATCCGTGTGCGTCTGAAACGCAAAGACAACGGTATTGCCGTTGAGGGTGAGACAGTAGTGTTTTCCACCAGCTCCGGGACTCTGAAAAGCCAAAGTGTGATCACAGATGCCGACGGCATCGCGGAAGTGGGGCTGATCGCGCCCACGGAAAGCGGTTCTGCCACGGTGATCGCCCGCTACGGTCAGACTGCGCCCACGCAGATCAGCGTCACATTCAAAACACCGATCAAGCCTCAGATTGCCAGCATTGCCCTGAGCGCTGATCCGACAAGCCTTCCTGCCGACGGCGGTACAAGCAAGTCCACCATCACTGCCGTGCTGACACTCATGGGCGGGGGCTATGCGCCTGACGACACGGCAGTGCGCTTCACCATCGTGCGGGGGGGCGGCAGTTTCGGCGAAACCGGCACTACGACCACCGACGCCTATACTGTCGGCAACGGCACGGCGTTCACACTGCTTTACTCGGGTGAAAGCCCCGGCACTGCTGTTATCCGCGCCGAAGCCGGGGACAGAACCGCAGAAACAGAAGTGGTTTTCACCTCCGGGTCTGTGAGTCTGCTGATCATTCCCAACTCCATTCTCGGAACCGGAGAGGAAAAGGCACAACTCACCGCCACTCTCAAAGAAGTGGACGGAAACCCCGCGCCTGCGGGAACCGCGGTGAAATTCGTGCTTGAAGATACGACCATGGGCTCAATTGTAACGGAAAACAATACGGCTCAGAATGTTTTTTACACCGATGCCCGGGGCGAGGCAAAAGCATGGTTTCAGGGGGCTGCCAAAGGCGGAGAGGCAAAAATACTGGCAGTATGGGAACATCCCGAAGGCTCGGTGAGCGGTTCGGGAACAGTCACAATTCAGTCGCCGCCGGTATTTATGAACGTGGCGGAAAATTACCCGGACCCCGCATCAGTCAATATACGGGGGACCGGGGGGCAGTCCACCTCTCTGATTGTGTTTGAAGTCAAAGATTCGGTGGGAAATCCGGTGGATGACGGGTATCGGGTGGATTTTGAAATTTTCAGCGGCCCCGGGGGCGGCGAAGACCTGTCTCCGAACTTCGCGCTGACCTCTGACGGCAAGGTGTCGGTGGTGCTGCGCTCCGGCACCAAGCCGGGGCCGGTGAGCATCCGGGCGGCTTATTATTATGACAGCAGCGTTTCAACCACTGCCAGCCAGATTGCCATTGTGGCAGGTCCGCCGGTGGGCGAGGCATTCGGCGTGTCGGCACAGTATGTGAATATATCGGGTCTGTGGAAATTTCAGTTGGAGGATACCATTACTGTGTCTGCCTCAGATGCCACCGGCACTTCGATTCCCGACAACACTGCCATATCATTCAAAACTTATGACACCGGCGGGCTGTTCAATCCGGGCATGGCGCGCACGGAAAAAGGCTTTGCCAAAAATATTCTGTATTCGGTGCCGGAACCGGTGCCCATGCAGGGATTTGTGTCTGTGACCGCAGAAGCCGTGAACGGGGGCAGAACCACGCATGTCACATCTCTTGCCGTGGTGCGGGAGACGGATTCCAACCGGATACTCTATGCGGGGACCAACGGCGGCGGAGTTTACAAATCCTTAAATTCCGGGGCCACATGGGAAAACATCAGCCGTTCTTCCTCGGTTCAGGGACAGAACTGGATTTCGCCTTATACAAACGACGTGGCCGCAGACCCGGACAATCCCAATGTGGTGTATGCGGGAACCGGATTTCTGGGAGAAGGTCATGTTTTCCGCAGTCTCAACGGGGGCATGAGCTGGAACAGCAACAATACAGAGGAATACAACGGCGTGTTTGAGACCGACGGTGCGGTTCTGAGCCTGCTCTGCGATGATGACGGTTGTGACGACAGTTTCTGCAACACGGAGGTCTGCACTACGCCCGAGGGTGAGGAGATTCCCTGCTACCGCTATGTGTGGATAGGAACCAAAGGAAACGGCGTTTTTTTTGCGCCCGACGGCAAAAATTTTCAGTGGGGGGGCATTGTCACATCGCCGGAGCCCTCCCCTGCCAACAAAGGCGACGGCACCGTGACGCTGCCGCGCCTGTCGGCAAGTTCCAAGACCGAAAGATGGTTTCTGACCTATCGGTACACGCCGATTTCCGGCTCGACGTCGAAGCTGTGGAACTGGGAAGTGCAGGGAACCAAATCCGGGATTCAGAATCAGAAAGCGGTGACGGGCGCGATATACACTTCGGATAACGGAGAGATTTCTTTCCGCATTCAGCAGAAAACCCGTGAATTTGCCGAAGGCGACAGCTTTTCTTTTGACGTGACGGAAAGCGGGCTTGGCTACGGCACAGAGGTGAAAGACATTGTGAAAGCAAAAGGCACGCACGGCAGCACCGCGGTTCTGTATGCTGCCACCGGCGCGGGCGTTTACAGGAGCGCCAACGGGGGCATCACCTGGCAGCGCTGCGGCTTTTTCACCGGGGACTATATCAACGCGCTGTCGCTGTGGCCTGATACGGGCGGAAGAGAAAACGATCTGATCTATGCCGGCACCAAAGAAGCCGGGGTCTGGGTCAGCACGGACAGCGGCGCGTCATGGACCTCGCACAGTCAGGGATTGGGAAGGGGGCTGTCCGCGTCTGTTCCCAAAGCCGCAAAGACCAACCGGGGCGCGGCGGTTTTCAGTGATATAGCCGTGTATGATGACTGCATTTCCGAAAACTGGACCCTGACCTGTATCAGCGAGGCAACAGACACGCAAGGCGCAAAGTTCGGCTTTACGGGCAGCGTTTCGGGTCCTCAGGCAGATTATGTTCTGACTGAGCCGGCAACTGCCTATACAATTCCCAATGTGCTGTCTTTTACGATAAGCGATGTGTCAAGAGCCTTTTCCGCGGGGGGAAAGCCCGACAAGGCGGAGCCTGATGTGTTCACGTTTAAAACCACCCGTGATCCCGGGCGGCATATCACCTCGGTGCTGGCGGATCCCGCGCATCTGAGGCTGTATGCGGCAACGTATTTCAACGGGAGTTCGGAGCCGCATCCGGTGGGCAATATTTATGTGCATGATCTTGAACCCAACGGATACATGACTTTCGGCGAATGGCGCGAGGCAAATATTTCGCTGCCCCAGTATGATCCTCCCGATGACAAAACGCTGTTTGCCCAGCATGTGCTGGCAACTGACGATCCTGAGAATCCCAAGGCGCTGTTTGTCGGCGGAGAGGGGATCAGTCTGTGCAAGGCAGTGTCGGGATTGGATACGGGTATGCCCGTGTGGGAGGAGAGCAAGAGCGGTCTGAGCAATCTGATTATGGCACGGATGCCGGTGCTGTTTTCGGGAGTGTGCGAATATGATTATGATGTTGAAATTCTGGAGTCGTATTCCGGGGGTTCCAGATTGGAAAGACATACGGTTTATATTCAGGATGAAAACGGGAATCCGCCGATTTCGGGTACGAAATTCAGGGTGGTGCTGAAAGATGCCAACGCAAAAGAATTGGCTGTGATAAAAAGCTATGAGTATTCGGACCTTTATACTCATGCGGGAACATGGCGGGATGCCGCGGATATAAAGACAAACAATCCTTTTGTGTATGAGGTGCTGGTGGGATCGGGCGAGCGGTTAGTGCATGAATATACGCCCTATTGCAGCGATATCGTGCCGGGATGCGCAAGCGGAAACTGATGGAAAAGTGAGAAGTGAGAAGTGAGAAGTGAATTGTCACCCTGAGCGGAGCGAAGGGTCTTATACCAAATCGCTTTCAAAAATCGGTCTTTTCAGACCGTAAAGCGCCCGGGCTGAAAACAGATTCAAATCGCTGAAACCGCTTGAAAAGCGGTTTTACGGAGAACAGGGTTTTCAGACCGTACAGCGCCCGGGCTGAAAACAGATTCAAATCGCATCTGTTTTTAGCCGGGCGCTTGAAAAGCGGTTTTACGGAGAACAG
>JAIFKL010000077.1 GCA_020049595.1 Desulfobacteraceae bacterium | reverse complement strand
TCAGCCGGGGCCGCAAAGTTTTTCTTTATAAAAAAATCTTTTCTTTGCGTTCTCTGCGCCCCGGCTAAAATCAGATGCGAGAAATAAAAAAGGAATATGTCGGTATGACAAAAGAAAAAATGATTGAAATTCTTAAAAGGGTTCTGAATACAGATGCCGATCTGAATTTTCTCTTAAAGCTTGAACAAACAGAACTTGAAACATTGGTCGCATGTATCAGGGACAGTGTTGAGCAGTTCAGTTGAAGATTTGAAATCTGCTGTTCCCTGACACGCTGTCTTTACAAAGTTCTGATATTGTGCTAAGAGCAAATTCAATGTGGCAGAAAAGATATCAGTCTTACCATGCAGGAGCCGAGATATGGACTATATCAAAATAAGATTTGGAAACAAATTTGAGTGCTTGGGAGCTGAGTTTGAAAAAAACGTCGAGGATATTTTTCACTCGCTGAATCCGATGTTCACCTTGTCTGAACGGATATGGAAGCCCCAGATGGACATCTATGAAACTCCGGAAGAAATATTCATCCTTGCTGAAATCGCAGGCGTTGACAAAGAAAATCTGGAACTGGAAATCAACAGCAAAGCCGTCAGGATTTACGGAAAACGTATGGGAATGCCCCATATCAAAAACGCCACATACCGGCTTGCCGAAATTCAATACGGCAAATTTGAGCGTATCCTGTTTCTGCCTGCGCTCATTGACACCGATAATGTAACCGCGTCCTATTCGGACGGCTTTCTCAAAATCCGGCTTGCCAAGCTGCCGCGTGATAAAACACACAAAATCCCCATTACGGATTGAAGATTGCAATGTGCAAAATGATAAGATACAGAGTAGGGTGGGCAGCTTGGCTTAGGCGTGAGTTTCGACAGGCTCAACTGCCGCTCAGTCGAACGCTGCCCACACCCTACCTCTATCATCAATCCCAAATCTGGGTTCCCGGAGGTATTTTAAATGACAGAGCAGCAGTCGTTCATGGAAGTCGAAACTGAAAATATTCCGGATATTCTTCCGATTCTGCCGTTGTTTGACGCAGCGCTTTTTCCGAAAATGGTTCTGCCTCTTATTGTGATGCAGGGGGATTCTGTCCGGCTGGTGGATGAGGCAATGTCAAAAGACCGCATCATCGGACTCGTTGTATCCAAAAAATCATCACAGGAAAACGACCATTCGCGCACAGATTTATACAGCATCGGCACCAGTGCGATGATTCTCCGAATGGCAAAAAGCGAAGACAACAAAGCCCAATTGCTGGTACAGGGACTGAGCCGATTCAGAATAAAAGAATTCATAGATGGAAAGCCTTATTTGCAGTCCCGAGTGGAACACATCAAAGATTTCGGAGAAAAAGATAAAGAAACTGAGGCAATGATGTCCAATATTGTCGGACTCTTTTCCCGGATTGTGGAACTTTCTCCGGGACTGCCCAGAGAACTGGGGGCAATGGCAATTTCCATCCATGATCCCGGAATCTTGGCAAACATGGTCGCATCCACCATCAATTCCACGATAGAAGAAAAACAGCGGATTCTGGAAACCGACAATGTGGCGGAGCGCCTGAAAGAAGTGACCCGGATGGTGAATTACCAGTTGGAAATCCTTGAACTGGGCAATAAAATCCAGACGCAGGTTAAAGGCGACATGGACAAGCAGCAGAAAGAATATTATCTGCGCCAGCAGTTGAAAGCCATTCGGGACGAGCTGGGGGAAAAAGATGAAAACACCGTTGAAATCGAAGAATATCGGGCAAAGATAGCGGAAAAAAATCTCCCGCCCGAGGCAAAAAAAGAGGCGGAGCGGGAACTGAACCGTCTTGCCCGGATGCACCCTTCTTCTTCGGAATATACAGTCGCTTCCACCTATTTGGACTGGCTGACCAGCATTCCCTGGAACCAAAGCACTGCGGACACGCTGAATATCAAAAAGGCGGTTAAAATTCTGGATGAGGACCATTTCGGCTTGGAAAAGGCAAAAAAGCGGATTATCGAATATCTGGCGGTCCGCAAACTGAATCCGGATTCCAAAGGACCGATTCTGTGTTTTGCGGGTCCTCCCGGCACCGGCAAGACTTCGCTGGGACGTTCTGTTGCAAGGGCATTGGGACGCAAATTTGTCCGCATCTCTCTGGGCGGGGTGCGCGATGAGGCGGAAATCCGGGGACACCGGCGCACGTATGTGGGCGCGCTGCCGGGCAGAATCATTCAGGAAATCCGTCGGGCAGAATCCAATAATCCGGTTTTTATGTTGGACGAGATTGACAAAGTGGGCAGCGATTTTCGCGGAGACCCCTCTTCCGCGCTGCTGGAAGTGCTGGACCCGGAACAGAATTTTTCCTTTTCAGATCATTATCTTGATGTGCCGTTTGATCTGTCCAAAGTCATGTTCATCACAACGGCAAATCTTTTAGACCCCATACCGCCTGCATTGCGGGATCGCATGGAAGTGCTTGAACTTCTCGGATATACTGAAGATGAAAAGGTGAAAATCGCCAATCGTTATCTGATTCCCCGGCAGCGAAAGGAAAACGGTCTGAAAGCCGAACATATCTCACTGACCGCCGGCGCGGTGCGGGGCATTATTTCGGGTTATACGCGGGAAGCAGGTCTGCGGAATTTGGAACGGGAGATTGCAACTATCTGTCGGGGGGTTGCAACAAAAATCGCAGAAGGAGATATTGAGTCTGCCGTGATCAAGTCCGTGAACGTGGCAAAGTATCTGGGGCAAATCCGCTTTGTTCCCGAAATCGTTGAAAGAGCCGCGACGCCCGGTATTGCCATCGGTCTGGCATGGACCCAGACTGGCGGAGAAATTCTTTTTATCGAGGCAACTGCCATGAAAGGAAAGAAAGGACTGACCCTGACCGGACAGTTGGGCGATGTGATGAAGGAATCCGCAACCGCCGCGCTGAGTTTTATTCGGAGCAATGCCGCATCTCTGGGAATTTCCGAAGAATTTTTTGAAACGCATGATATTCATATCCATGTGCCGGCAGGCGCAATTCCCAAAGACGGTCCTTCAGCCGGCGTCACCATGCTGACCGCACTGTCCTCCCTGCTGATGAACAAAACTGTGAAGGAGAAACTTGCCATGACAGGCGAAATCACGCTCAGGGGGCAGGTGCTGCCGGTGGGGGGCATAAAGGAAAAAGTTCTTGCCGCGCATCGTGCAGGCATCAAAACCCTTATTCTGCCCAAGCGCAATAAAAAAGATATTGAAGATATTCCGAAAAAAGTGCAGAAAGAAATCCGTTTTCATTTTACGGACAGTATGCCTGAAGTTTTGAAAATCGCTCTTGAAAAGTAAAGCGGGTTTCAAACCCGCTTTACGATACCGGGAGAGTATGCCTGAAGTTTTGAAAATCGCTCTTGAAAAGTAGAAAATACAAAATTAACAGCAGGGGTTTGCCGGCGTCAAGCCCCTGCACGCTTCACAGGGACTGCATAACATGAGAGCATTGCTTACAAACAGTTCAGTCATAACGAGTTTTTTTTTCCTTATTTTTTTGAACGGCTGCGCTTCAATGACATCCGATGTGACTTCATCGCCCGGTATTCCCGGCTCTGAAATCGAACCGTTTGAATTAGACTTGTCTTTTGATTTCGGGGACAGTTCCGACGGGCTTGATATTAATTCTCCCAAGCCCTATAAAGTATTGGGAAAATGGTATAAACCTTTGCCGCATTCTCGGGGATTCAGACAAAGCGGCATTGCGTCATGGTATGGAAAAGACTTTCACGGAAAACCCACATCAAGCGGCGAGGTTTTTGATATGAATGTGATTTCCGCCGCGCATAAAATCCTGCCGTTGGGAACTTATGTCCGGGTTCGGAATCTGCAAAACGGCAAAAGCATTGATCTCAGAATTAACGACCGGGGGCCTTTTGTTGCCGGAAGGGTGATTGATCTTTCCAAAGCCGCGGCAAAAGCTCTGGGTATTTACGGACCCGGTACGGCACCGGTTGAGGTGACCGCGCTCGGCGCGCCTTCGCAGTTGACGGCTGAAGTCGGAGGCAAAATATCATATACTCCCATAGATTATTATACGGGAAATTTTACCATTCAGGTCGGTGCCTTCAGCGATCTGAAAAATGCCAAAAAACTCTGGCGAAAGTTGGACAGCAAATATAAAAATGTACGGATAAGTCCTTATTTTCCGCATACCGGCGGAGGCAAACTCTACCGTGTCACAGTCGGAAAATGCTCAACGCTTGATCTGGCAGGCGAATACGAAGGCATCATCAAGAAACGGGGCTTCGGCGATGCCTTTATGGTGGCGGAGTAAAGGACAAAAACCGGAACACGAAAGCACGAAATACCTTAAAAGCACGAAAAATTAAAACCGGAACACGAAAGCACAACATACTTTAAAAGCACGAAAAATTTTGTGCTGTCACAAGCTCCGTAGGAGCGTAATATTTGTAGAAAAATATTGCCCCCGGCAGCGTCTGAACTCCGTAGGAGTGAAATATTTGAGGGATCGGCGGATTTTTATAATATACTGATAAAATGAATTATTTTTATCAGACAAATCTGTCATTTCGAGCGAAGCGGAAAATCTTTGAATTGAGAATTGAGAATTGAGAAGTGAGAAATAAAGAGTTTTCTCGTTCCTGCGCTTTGCGTTGAAATGCGGGGCGGATGCTTTGCGTCCGAAACGGGTTGCAAACCCGTTCTACTTTTTCCCGTTCAAATGTTCAGCGTAGAACGAGTTTCCAACTCGTTTTTCCTGTTTGCATGTTCAGCGTAGAACGAGTTTCCAACTCGTTTTTCCTGTTCCCACGCGGAGAGGAAACATCGGACATTTCGTGTCTTTCCCAGCTTTCGCACTTTCGTGTTCCAGTTTTTGCACTGATATAACAACATGTTGAAAAAAATCATTTTTTTAGACCGGGACGGCGTTATCAACCGGGATTCGCCGAATTACATAAAGCATCGCTCCGAGTTCGAGTTTCTGCCCGGAAGTCTTGACGCTCTGAAACTGCTGAAAGAAAACGGTTTTTCCGTCATTGTCATTACAAATCAGTCGGCGATAAACCGCAAGATGATGCCATTGAGTGAACTTGAGGCGATTCACACGCTGATGAAAGACACAGTGAAAAACGCAGGCGGCGAAATCACAGACATATTTTTCTGTCCGCATACGCCGGAACAAGCCTGCGATTGCCGCAAGCCCGAACCCGGACTGATTTATCAGGCTCGTGACAGATACAGCATTGACCTTTCACAGACCTGCATGATCGGCGACAGCGCAAAAGATGTGGAATGTGCGAGAAATGCAGGCTGCGGATGTGCTGTTTTGGTCAGAACCGGCAACGGCAGTGCTGCTGAAAAATTATTGGCGGAAAAAAAAATTGCTCCCGATTATATTGCGGAAAATCTCTATGAAGCCGTTTTGCGGATGTTATGCCATATAGAGAAACAATGAAGTATTAAAGGGGAGATTTTTTATGCCGACAATAAGCATGTTTTACGGAATAATTATAAGAATGTATTGCGGAAAATCCGAGCATAATCCGCCGTATTTTCACGCATATTATCAGGATAAAAAGGCTGTTGTTGACATAAATACCTGTGAAATCATTGAAGGGGATTTATCAGTCAGACACTCAAAACTTGTTTTGGCATGGGCAGAATTACATAAAGAAGAACTGCTGGCTGATTGGGAATTGGCTCATAACGGCTAATTACCATTTAAAATAGATCCGCTTAAATAGGAAATTTTTTATGTATATCGGAGTCAAAAAAGCCAAGCCTTTACAAAATTACGAAATATTTATTACATTTGAGAATAATGAAGAAAAAATTTTTGATTTGAAGCCGTATCTTGAAACCGGTTTGTTTGCCCAACTGAAAAATGAAAACCTGTTTAAAACAGTGCGGGTTGTTTTTGATTCTTTGGAGTGGCATAACGGCGTTGATATCTGCCCGGAAGTTTTATATAATGAAAGCAGAAGAATTTAAAGATGTCCCCCTATCAACGCAATTTAACAAATAAAGCCGGATAATATGTGGAAATTTCTCATCAAAAACATTCAATTTCTAATATATTAAAAAAACTCCGTGAAAGTGGTCGATCAAAGACTATTAACGGAGTGCGGATAAAGATTCTGCCTGCTCTGAAAAAAGGGGAAGTCAGAGTAAAAGACCTTGGGAAATTGCAAGCTGCAACGGGATATGAATATACCTTGCTCCGTGGCATGGGAAAATATGGGGAGCGTGTTCTGATATGCGGCACTCCGAATCAAGTCGGCATACCGGCGGAATATTTAGAAAGAAAATATGTCTGGTCCGGACATTCCCATCCCGATGATACTTCTCCTTCGCAAGCTGACAGAGATGCGCTTTCTGCTTTTGATCAGGAATGTTCGGTTATTGTAAGTGCGTGTCAGAAATCAGATAACCCCAAGCATAAAACAAGAACTTTTGAACAGTTTGAAGATTGGTCGGATTGGTTGCCGTCATGAAAAAACAAAAGATATGTCCCATCTGCAATAATGCTTTGATAAAAGGAGAAGCTGTCTTTGCATTTCCGCGTCTGCCTGCATCAAACAGATACATGAAACTCGCAGGCATTGTTCATGTGACCTGCCTCATCGGAAGTCCGGAGGCAGAGGATATCCGAAAAGAGCTGATGGAAGTACTTAAATATTCTCCATATCCTGTTATATGGCAGGAGAGTAGCATTCTGATTCTGAATCATGAAAGAGACAAATGTCTTGTAATTTATGACTTTGAAGACTTTGCCGTTTTTCCGCTTCCTCATCATCTTATAGGTGAGATACTATATACGCATCATAAAAAAGAGATTAATCTTGATGTGAACGGTTTTTCAAAACTGCTGATAGGCAATAATCTTCAACTGAATATCTTTAAGCCTTTTTCCCAAGAGCAAATAACACTTTCTTCCTTATCTCTGAAAAGACTGAAGATGATGTTACGCCGTTTTTGGACAGAACTGAAGGCGGAAACTGCTGAAAAATTTTTAATTGAACAAATCCGGCAGCTTTTTATTCGGCAGCCTTTCAGTTCCTATAACCGGGGGCAGAGTTTGACATTACCGAATTATCGTTTATCTTTAAAAAATAATAACAAAAAATTCCTGAACAATACGTTGAAATAGGATAAATAAGCTATGGAACAGTTTAAGGAAAAAGTCAGGGAAAATGTTGTTCTGCCTGATGAGATAAAAGAAAAATTCATTGAATTGTTTTCAGAAGACGATCAGGACAAGAATAAATATTACTCATCAGAACGTCAGGGAGAAATAGTTCACATCCTGAAACAACTGCATAAAAAAATTACAGATTCACAAGATTTCAGAATAGGAGATATCGTTCAGTGGAAACAAGGTCTGAGAAATAAGAAAAGACCCTATCAGGATGAGCCTGCAATAGTTCTTGAAATCCTCGATCCTCCTATTTTTGATGAAAGACAGGACAGCGGATCGACATATTTTCGCGAGCCTTTGGATATAGTTGTAGGAATAGCTGATTACAGCGAAAAAGAGGATTCAATCAGCTTATTACTCTTTCATGTGGATAAAAGAAGATTTCAATTTTTGGAAATAAAATGAGACAAGCATGTAGAAAAAATGAGGCTGACCGCATATCGGAGCAGACGGCGAGTGGGGAATTATCCTGCCGCCGCTTACCTTGTCGTTAGAGGAGAACAAGTTTGGAACATCATTTGGAGCATCATCACGATGCTGAACCGTATAAAGGCTTTGAACAGGGACCCATACGCCCGCCCAGCGAGGCAAACAGCCTTCTGATCCGTGTTTCACGGAATTGTCCCTGGAACCGTTGCACTTTCTGCACGGTTTATAAAAGACATAAATTTTCTTTGCGCCCGGTCGAGCATGTGAAAAAAGACATTGATGCGGTTCACAAGCATGTCGAAGCCCTGCGGAATTTGACTGACGCATCCGGGAGCATCCGCCGGGAACATCTTAACCGGCTTGCTGAAAATCTTAACGATGAAGAAACACAGGCATTTCATGCGGCAATGCACTGGCTTGCCGGGGGAATGAAATCCGTATTCATACAGGACGCCAACAGCCTGATTATCGCCCCGTCGGATCTGATTGAAATCCTGACATATATGAAAAAGCGGTTTTACTGGATCGAAAGAATCACCTCTTATGCCCGTTCCCACACGGTCGCGAGAATAAAAGACGAAGATTTGAAAGCAATCAGAGCCGCAGGCTTGGACCGCATTCACATCGGGCTTGAATCCGGCTCCGACAAGGTGCTGAAAATGATTAGAAAAGGTGTGACAAAGGAAACGCACATCAAAGCCGGTCTCAAGGTCAAAAAAGCAGGCATGGAACTTTCCGAATATGTGATGCCCGGACTCGGAGGCAAAGCCCTTTCCCAAGATCACGCGCTGGAAACTGCCGACGCGCTGAATCAGATCAATCCGGATTTTATCCGTCTCCGCACGTTGGCAATTCCGAATCGGAGCGAACTCTTTGAAGAATATGAAGCGGGACGCTTTGAAAAATGCAGCGATATAATGACGGCTGAAGAAATCCTGCTGTTTATCGAAAATCTGAACGGGATCACCAGCACTCTCAAAAGCGACCACATTCTGAATCTTTTTGAAGAAGCGGAAGGGGTTTTTCCCGATGATAAACCCCGTATTGTCAAGCTTCTGCGGACGTTTCTGGAAATGGACCCGCAGCAACAGTGTCTGTATCAGGTGGGACGGCGCATGGGAATTTTTTCCCGGCTGAGTGACATGGAAAATCCCCACAGACTGAAAAGGGTCGAAAACACCTGCCGTGAAGCCGGCATTACCCCGGAAAATGTGCATCAAGTGGTAGAGGAACTGATGAAACGCTTTGTGTAGATCATGGAAAAAACATATATTTTTAAAATGTTGTACGCTGTTGTTCCGATATGCGGAAATAAAAAATCCGAGTTCATAAAATTAAGCTTGCGTTACAGGATTTGTTATGATAAATTTGGCTAAACTTAGGTTGAAGATGCCCTGTTTGTCGGATGATCGGCAGGTTATAGATAAGCAATTAAAATGAATCATATTTTGATGTGAAAAAATTATACTGATATGTTCATTTTGGTATTTTTTATATAAAAAAAAGACTGTTGATTATTTTTTAAGGAGGATGATTTTTTTATGAAAACATTAATTGGAGGGGCAGTAGCAGCAGTGCTGGGACTGATCGGCTTGTCGGTTTGGTGGACATCCTTTCTGCAGCTCTTAGCTGGGGCCATCCCGGTAATGCTTCTGCTGGGGGGCGGACTTGCGCTTTATCTGGGATTTGACGAACTCAAAGACACATGGAAAAAAGAGGATACAAAAACAGACGCTCCGACGAAAACAGATGAGATTGAAAAATACAAATCTGAAATCAGTGATCTGAAAAAAGAGCTTGAAAGCTTAAAGAAATAGTGCCGATAAAAATTTGCCTGTTTTCCGCTTGAAAACCCGTTATTAAATAACGGTGATGTCGGTCAGGCGGGAAAAGGCTTTTACTGGCAATATGTGATTCCCATACCCTGTACAATTTTTGTTGTACGGGGTTTTTTATTCGTCATTGTCGGAAATAATTCAGACCGTACTGCCAATCCCATATCCGGCACCAGACATGTTATACCAATCCGCTATCAAAAACCCTGTTCTCCGTAAAACCGCTTTTCAAGCGGTTTAAGCGATTTGGTCTGTTTTTAGCCGGGCGCTTTACAATCTGAAAAGACCGATCTTTGAAAGCGATTTGGTATTAGCACTCCAGCCAACTGTCTGAATCAGGATTTTCGGGATTAATGGATTTACAGGATTTCTTGTCCGGGTGTTCTTAACTCTTTTAAAACTTTTTCAAGAAATCTTCAATAGAGAGGATTACCGATTTTTTATTGCCGTTTTCATCTGTAATATATTCACAGTGTAATTTTTTCATGTTTATCATATCTTCTTCTTTTGCTGAAGTTTCTCGCAAAGGGCGCAGAGAGCGCAAAGTAAAAAAGTTTTTTATCAAAAATATAGCCGCAGACACGCACAGACAGACACAGGGCGGACAGGGCAATAAAATATTTTCAGATTTCCGTCTGTGTCCGTCTGCGTGGGTCTGTGGCAAATGAACTACCCCGCAAAACTGACTTTCGGCAATCCTTCCACAATCTCCACGGTCTGCATACTCACATTGATGATGCTCAACAGCAAATCCAAAATATA
>JAIFKL010000302.1:2325-5933 GCA_020049595.1 Desulfobacteraceae bacterium | reverse complement strand
TCAACATGTCTGTTTTATCCTCAGACGATTCGGATGAAGGGGAAAGTTCCGTTTGAAAGGGTGTAGGTTCTTGCAATAATTTAACTCCTTGATATTTAAGGTATTATCAGTATTGTAAAAAACGGCGGGGATTTGTCGAAGACCTGCGGGAAAAGGTTCTCGCAAAGGCGCATCTAATTTTAGCCCGGGCCGCAAATAAATAAGTACAAATCAGATTTGACAACTTTTAAAAAGTTGTCAAATCTTTGCGCCCTCTGCGCCTTTGCGAGAAACAAAACCGTGATGGGTGTTTGCAGAATATAAACAACATCTTCTATGCCGATTCTCTTGTCGCCGTTTACATCGCCGGAAACAAAGACCGGCGGCGTTGCGAGACCGCAGAGCGTTTGCAGCGCGAAAACAGCATCTCTCAGATCAGCCGCGCCGCTCTCGTCAATATCGCCGAAAACGGTGTTGAAAACGCCTGTATCTTCATGGGAAAAAACGGTTTTCTGATCCGCATCGGCTGCCACAGAATTTCTGATAACATTTTGATTCAGGGGAGATTTCACCAAAACCGTCACGGCAATGGTTCCCGAATCGCCGGGAGACAAGCTTGCCAGCGTCCATTGATGATCTGTCCCCGCGTCCGGGGCAGGATTTGCAGAAACAAAACTGACATTTGCATCATAAGTTTCGGTAATTACGATGTTTGACGCTGCGCCTGAACCGGCGTTTGTGTAAGTAACAGTGTAAGTGAGCAATTCGCCCGGCTGCACCGGATCAAGATGATCTGTCTGCGTCACGGTAATGATCGGCGTCTGGGCTTCTGTTTCAGTTTGTTTCGGGGGATTTTCTTCCGCGCTGTTCTCATTGTTTTCCGGCACAGAAACAACATGTTCCGCCACATGAATCACAAGACTTTGATAAGCGGTTCCGCCGTAAGCGTCCCGGACTTCCAGTTGAACCGTATAGTCTCCGTCATTCGCCGGCGTGCCGGTGAGTGCTGCCGTGCCGTCGCCTTTGTCGGTCAGAGTAAGCCAGTTCGGAAGTTCGGAAGCTTTGATGACAAGCATATCCCCGGCATCCGGGTCGGACGCGTTTATCATCAAGGCGTAAGGCAAATGCTGTGCTGCATTCGGCGCATTCACAGGAAGGAATTTCGGCGCGTCATTTTGGGCTGAAATGCTGACGCATATCGTGATAGTGTCGCTCAACTGCCCGTCTGAAACCTGAACTTCAAAGCTGTCAGCACCGTTGTAATCCGCATGGGGAGTATATGCGATTTCTTTTGTGTAGCCTGTTCCCGATGCAGAAGCCGCGCCGTAAATCGCTGGAACGCTGATGCTCCATGTCAGCACATCGCCGTCAGGGTCTTTTGCATTCAGCGTCAGGCTGAAATCTTGGGGAGCGCCGTCTTCGTCCATATAAACTTTGCCGCACTTGTTCGCCTGCGCGCAGATGGCATCACACGCGTTTTCGATTTTCGGACGGATATAAACTGTTACTTTAATAATATCAGTAAGTTTTCCGTCTGAAACCTGAACCGTGAAAACGTCTGTGCCGTGATAATCGCTTTCAGGCATGTAGGCAACAGGCATGATATTTCCGGTTCCTGCGGCTTGGGCTGTTCCGTGTCCGGCGGTCGTGACAAGGCTCCATGTCAGTTCGTCTCCGTCAGCATCAGACGCGTTTAAGGTTAAACTGAATGCGTTCGGCACAGCATTCTGATCCATATAAACACTGACGGATTCGCCTTCGGCAATCACGGGCGGGCTGTTTTCTTTGATGATATTGATATAAACGGTAATGACATCGGTGAGTTGTCCGTCAGAAACCTGAACCGTGAAACTGTCCGCACCCTGATAATTTGCGGTGGGATTGTAAGTAATTCTTACGGCATCGCCGGTTTTGGGACCGGTGATATTTGCGGGACCGTGGGCGGCCGGCGTGACAATTTCCCACCTCAGGCTGTCGCCGTCAGGGTCAAGTGCATTTAAGGTTATCGTCAGCGGATTATCGGATATTTTCATCTCCACCGTGAGAGATTCGCCTTCCGTAATGACCGGAGGCGCATTCGTTGCTGCAATGTCTTCACCGACATCGGCAATCGCAATGATGAAAATTTCCTCGACAGCGCCGATAAATCCCTCTCGCCTGACCCGGATGCTGTAAGCGTTCTGCGCTTCAAAATCAAACACTGCCGCAGTTTTCAGGATGTCGCCTTCGATGAAGAAATCAGCGTTTCCGCTATCTCCTTGTCCGGAAACCAGCGCGTAATCAGCCGTGTCAGCAATGTCTTGCCCCGTGTAGTGAAATGTTCCGACAACGGTTCCCGCGGCTTGGTTTTCATCTGTGACGGAATTGCTGAGAACCAGCGCAGCCCCGTCCCCCGCCGCCCAAAGCTCAGAATCGCCCGGAACGACAGCGATCATACTCAGCACGCCGACCACGACTAAGAGGAACAAGCACCGGCGTTTTGCGGAAGCCGATAATCGCTTCCGCTGTTTCATAACAATATTCTCCGACAACATCTTTTACCTCCCTGATTAAAGAAAAAACGACTGCGGATATTCGCTGAAAAGCAATTTCAATAAACAATAAAGTTATTGTATTAAACAGATTGCTGTAAATCAAGAATAAAACGCAAAGAATAAGGTTCATTTCCGGTTCTCCTGTAATTTTTTTTAAGGGATTATAAATAAAGACAAGTAAAATCAGACTGATTTCAAAAAATCAGTATCTTTTTCTTACATGGGGCGCAAAAAAAACCACGAAAACACGAAAATTTTGAAAGCGCGAAAAAAAATAACGCTCAACCTCCTTTTGTCTTACGGATAAACAGCGCATAATCCTGAAACACATAGCCGATGTCACGATGCCGGGCAGGGATGTTGATGTTGTCTTCCGAATCAAAAAGCACACGGTTTCCGACAACAATTCTGCCTGAATCCGGCTTTTCAAGCCCTGCGATTGCCTTTACCGTGAGCGTTTTGCCGGAACCGGAGGGACCGAAAAGAATGACAAATTTTTCTTCGGAACTGAACGATCTTTCCAATGTGAAGCTTCTTCCCCGCGAGACAAGTTTTTTTCTGATGCTGACTCTTATTTCCATAAAATTATAAAAATTTTCCACGAATGGACACAAATCCTTTTTTTCTCTCGCAAAGACCGCAAAGGGCGCAAAGCGAAAATCTTACCGTTCGTAAATGTAAGCTGTTGAAAAAGCCGTCATCGTTGCGACGATATTGGCGTCATATTAAGAAACGCCGCAGGCGTGAGATATTTGTAGCATAAAATATCCACGAAATTCCCCGAAATCCGCAGGAGCGGCATATTTCCGATTGAATATGAATACCCGCAAATATAGAAATATGCCGCCCCTACGGGGCTTCATTGCTAACGCCGTAGGCGTGAGATATTTGTAGCATAAAATATCCCCGAAATCCTACGAACTCCGCAGTAGCGGCATATTTCCGATTGAATATGAATACCCGCAAATATAGAAATATGCCGCCCCTGCGGGGCTTGTTTACGGGGGATTTAATCATTCTGCTACAAATATATCGCCCCTACGGGGCTTCTTTGCTAACGCCGCAGGCGTGAGATATTTGTAGCATAAAATATCC
>JAIFKL010000302.1:0-2314 GCA_020049595.1 Desulfobacteraceae bacterium | reverse complement strand
AGAAATATGCCGCCCCTACGGGGCTTGTTTACGGGGGATTTAATCATTCTGCTACAAATATATCGCCCCTACGGGGCTTCGACATCGCTGTTGAAATTTTTTCGATCTGCGTATTCTGCCTCATTCAAACGAACCAGCAAATAACGGTTCCCCTGAATTTCAATCGCGGCGGCACGGGTTTCCTCCGAAGACAGAGACCAGTCTCCGAGACTCAGCACGGCCCTGCCCTGGCGGCTTTCCTCCAAGAGAAATGCTTTAAGCATAGTCATCTTCACGCCGAGTTCCTTCAAAATCTCACAGATTTCCACATTTGAAAAACCGACACGGGCTTTGACTTTGCGATATGCCGCAAGCACCTGTTCCCGGCTCAGTTCGGGATGAGACATTTTTTTCTCAGGCTCGGTCTGAGCAGAAGGCAGAGAGAATTGAAACGCCGAGACATGGAGATAAAGGGCATTTTTGCCGTACTTGGGGTTTAAGAATTTTTTTCTTTCACTAACCAGTCAATGGCTTTTTTGGCATGTTCCCGGATGCTTCCCGGGGGGCAGTCTTTCACCAGCGCGGTCTGACTGAAGAGCATCATTTTGCCTGCGGTTTTTTTCTCAATGATTTCATAAGCGATTTCCACCGGCTTGTTAAATTCCTGCAAGACATACCTTGTTTTTGACTTGCTCCCCATGTTTGCGATTCGGAGATTTTTTTCAAGTTCTTTAAGGGCTTCTGTCTTTTTTTTTGGAGGAAGCGCCGGCGGTCAGTTTGCTTTTGGGGAGACCTGCGGATCCGGCTTCCCTCAGCTTGTTCAAAATATCTTCTTTACACGCGTCCAAACTCAGTGCTGCCATTGTTTTCAATCCTTAACGGGTTGTTTGAAAAAGTTTTTTTATGTTTTTTACATTTATAATGATGATAATAATATAAAGGAAAATATGTGTCAATATGGTATTTGGGTAATTTTCCCGTAAATCTCTCGCAAAGGGCGCAGAGGGCGCAAAGAAATTCTGGCTGTTATCATGTTTTGAATACAGGGGGAAAATTGCCCTACCGGAATACTCCCTTTACCCCATTGACGGGTTTCTGAGTTTGTGGGATAAGCGGGGGAAAAGTGGGTTGGGAGAAATAGTTGGTATAAACAAAAATTCAGTTAATTTAATTAAGGAGGAGGCAACGATGAAAATTTTCAAAGTTATATGTAATGGGAACGCTTGGAGCAACATTCAGAGCGGATTAGCTCTGCTTATAATGATGTTGATATTTTCCGCTTGCTCTACTATCAATATCGAGGCAGCGCGGTCACTTAGTGAAACTGGTCGGAGCATAGCAGTCAAAACACAAGAAAACATATTTCTTTCCGATATTGAGTACCTTCGAGCTCGAGACAGTGAAGCTATTTTTCATGGGTTCAACGGCACAGTGAAGAACAAAGATTACGATGAAATATTAAAACAATATGATGCTATTCATCAAGAGCTTGCAAAAAGGTCAGTTGTTTTAGAAAGAATTGCTGATGCTTATGATGCGTTTGGTGACTTGAGCAGTATGGACGCATCTAATCAAACCGAGACAGCCTTGGCAGGTCTAAAAGCCGCCATCGATGAATATGCAAAGCTAATAGGGGAAGTTATCCCGATAGGTAGCAACGTGATAGGAATTATATCGAAAATCAGTGGACTTACGGCAGTAGAGATTCAGAAAGCAAAGATCAAAGAGGCGAGCATTCAGATACGAAATAGAGTTAAATATTTTAAGACTATCTTATCATCTGACATCGTTAAGAAACAGATGAATGGTTTCAAAAAGTTCATGTCTAAAAACAATGAAACTGCGTTTATGATCTTCTTTGACAAGAATGTGTTCGACCTGACGCCCATACTTGACTATATCGGCGATTATGCTGGGATAGCTGCACAGAAGGATGCTCATAAGATAGTCGAATCTAATAAGGAGTTAAAAGATGCGATTACCGAGGTAATTAGCAAGCGGCTTGAATACAAGATCGACCTGATAGACCAAAGCTATGAAGTCAGTCTCAAGTCTCTTGACCGTCTAATTGCGGAGCATAAAAAACTTGAGCAAGGCGAGGAACTTGATTTAACTCGTTTACGTGAGATTGTTGCACAGCTACGAGAATTAACGGTTCTGTTTGCGAAAACAAAAACAACGGATTCAAAAAATCACTAATAAAATCATAAATAGGCAAAGGAGATAAAATATGAGTATTTTTTTTGACGAAAAACTGACACAAGATGAGAATATTGAGGCTTTACGTGTTGAAGCAGAACGTGTGACAGAAGAGTTACCATACGCACTTGGTAAA
>JAIFKL010000049.1 GCA_020049595.1 Desulfobacteraceae bacterium | reverse complement strand
ATCAGCGTGACTGACAGCACCGGTCTGACCGCATCGCTGCCCGCGTTTTCGATTGATGTTGAAAATGTGAATGACCTGCCGACCATCTCCGGCACCTCGGCAGACAGTGTTCAGGAGGGAAAATCATACAGCTTTACGCCCACCGCAGGCGATATTGATCTGTCTTACGGCGACAGTCTGACCTTCAGCATTGTCAACAAGCCCTCATGGGCAAACTTTGACGCCAAAACCGGCACATTGTCGGGAACGCCTGCGCACGCGGATGTGGGAATATATTCGGGAATTGTCATCAGCGTAACCGACAGCAGCGGTGCAAAAGTTCAGCTTTCCCCGTTTTCAATCAGCGTGGAAAATACTGCACCGACAATTTCGGGAACGCCTCAGACCAGCGTGAATCAGGATGTGTTTTATTGCTTTGTACCAACCGTTGATGCCGTGGTCCCTGACGATAAAGAACAGTTGATCTTCAGCGTCTCTAATCAGCCTTCATGGACTTCTTTCAACCCGAAAACCGGCGAACTTTCAGGAACCCCGAGTCATGAAGATGTGGGCATCACAACAGGCGTTGTCATCACTGTGACCGACAATACAGGTCTGAGCGCATCGTTACCAGTTTTTGACATCCGCGTGGTAAATGTGGATAAACCTATCCCTGTCCCGCTGCTTCCGCCCGGCAATCTTGAAGCCCGGTCCGGTAAAGATTCTGTCAGGCTGAGATGGGAATCCAGTCCTTCTACATATCTTGCAGGCTATAATGTTTACCGTGCTGCATCTGATAACGGTCCTTGGATAAAAATCAATACAGCCCTTGTGAGCGGAGAGGATTATGAAGATACCGGCGGATTGACCGGAGCCTCAATCGCTTATTATCATGTCCGAACAGCAGACACTTCCGGCAATGAAAGCAGTCCTTCCGATATTGCATCCGCTGTTGTCGGGCAGTTGAAAGTTTTCATTCCGGATGCCAGAGGCAATAAAGGAACTACAGTCCCGCTTCAGGTGAATATTGCCAATGCCGACAATCTGAAGATGTGCGGGCTGGATATTTATGTCACTTATGACAAAAACGTGATTGAGGCTGCGGGTATTAAAAGATCGCCGCTTTCATCGGAATACGGCTGGGATTACAGAATACAGGAACCGGGCATTGTTCGGGCTGTCCTTGCTACGGGAACTGAGGGAGAACCGCTCAGAGGGGACGGCGTGCTTTTCTGGCTGGATTTTAATGTGAAAGGAAATGAGGGAGACCGGACCGAATTGAAGTTTCAGATTGACGCAACTTCGATTTATGACTGCGGCGATCTTAAAAACGAAGTGCCTCTTGATCTGAACGATACCGGTATTTTTACGGTAAACTGGAAAAATATTCTGTGTGACCTGAACGGGGACGGCAAAGTGGATTCTTCCGACATTGCCTTTCTTTTGAAACTCGCTGTCGGCAATGCAGAACTGAGCGAAGACCTGCGGCATATCGGCGATTCAAGCGGCGACGGTCGTATCCGTTCCAATGATGCGGCGATGTGTATGCGAATATCAGCTGGAAACCCCCTTGCGCCGCCCTCTTCCGGGATGAAGCGAAATACGCCCAGATCATCGTCTGTAACTGTAAATATTTCTGATAATATTGAAGTGCTTGCCGGGGGCAGTATATGGGTTCCCGTTAATATCAGCGATATGAAAGATGTGGCAGGCGCAGACATTGTTTTGAACTATGATCCGACCCTCCTGACGGTGAAAGATGTTCGGACATCTTCGCTGACGGAAAATTTTGATCTGGACTTCAATGTTCAAACCGGTCAGGCAAAGATTTCACTCAGTTCCAAAGACGGCGACGGTTTGTCCGGCGGATCCGGAACATTGGTCGAAGCGGAATTTACTGCAAAGCCGAATGCAGGCATATCTTCACTCACGCTGGCAAGTGTCCGCCTGAATGACAGTTACGGTCAGGATTTTGAAATTTCAGCCTTACAGACTGAAATAGATTCTCAAAACGGTGAATTAAAAGTTATTGTTCCGAGCCTGATGGATGCGATTCTTTGTCTGAAAATTCTGACGGGTATGGACATGAACATTGATGGTGCCAATGCAGATGCCATAGTCAACGGAAAGATAGAACTGTCAGATGTGATATATATTCTGCAATGGATTGCAGGCATAAGGATTGAATAGATAAAGTAGATAGCTGAAAAGGTGTTAAGTGTTAAAATGTCTCTCAACACTTAACACCTGATTCCTAAATCTCCTCGTTTTCCGCAGGCTTTTTTGCCACGAATTTCACGAATTTCACGAATTGTTTCACGAATAAAACACACGACCAATCTTTTATAAAATAGGTTTACCACGAAAGCACGAAAAGTATCAAAGACACGAAATGATATTTTTCGTGTTCATTCGTGGCAAAAAAATCGCCTGAATATTCCTAATGTTCCCCGCTTTCCACAGGCTGCGAATTCTCCTTCCAGCGGCTGAAACCGTTGGTGATGTAAAACACCTTTTCAAAGCCGACTAAGGACAATTTTTCAGCCAAATCCTTTCCCAGAGCGCAGTGTTCCCCGTCGCAGTAAGCAATAATTTCCTTCTCAGGCGGAATCTCAGCTATGAATTTATCAATCCGTGCGTCAAATTCCTGTTCGGGAAGATTGACCGCGCCCTGAATATGCTCCGCAGCAAAATCCTCCGGAGACCGGGCATCCGCAAACAGCACTGTACCCGACTTGAATTTTTCAATACCCGCTTCAACGGATATTTCTTTGAAACCGGCATGTTCCGCTTCTGCCGCTGTTTTTTGGACAGTCCCGAAAACAGCAATTCCTCCGGGACGAAGCGTGTTCACCGCAAGCGCAATTGAAAGTGAAACAATAATAATCATAAGTGTTTCTGAAGAAATTTGTTTTACCATCGTTTAATCTCCTATGAAGGTGAGAGGTAAGAGGTAAGAGGTATCCTCTGACCCCTTACCTCTTACCCCTTACCAATACAACCAAGTCTTCCACAAAGACTTTCATCTTTTCCGACTGATTTCTCATCTCCTCGGACGCTGAAGCTGTCTCTTCGGAATTTGCCGCATTTTTCTGAGTGATTTTGTCGGCTTCATTCATTGCTTTGCCCATCTGCTCTATCCCCCGGTTCTGCTCATCGGAGGATGCGGCTATTTCCGCTACTAACGATTCCATTCTTGCCGCCTGCTTCGCGACCTCGACAAATGCCTCATTTGTCTTAGATGCGATTTCGCCGCCTTCCCGAATTTTTTTTACAATGCCTTCAATGAGAAGCGAGGTATTCCGGGCTTCGCCGGTCACCCGCAATGCCAGATTTCTGACTTCTGCCGCAACCACGGCAAATCCTGCGCCGGCTTCCCCGGCACGGGCAGCCTCCACCGCGGCATTCAAAGCAAGCAGATTGGTCTGAAAAGCAATTTCAGCAACGGTGCTGATGATCTTAGATGTCTCCTTGCCGGCTTTGGAAATTTCATCCATGGATTGCTTTAACTCGGTCATAAAGGCATCTGTTTTTCTGAAAAGTTCCTGAACATCTGTCACAAACTGATTGGTCTGGTTTGCGTTGTTTGCATTGCCCTGAGCCATTGCCGACATCTCTTCCAAAGATGAGGCAGTTTCCTCGGACGCGGCTGCCTGCTCCGATGAACCCTGAGCCAGTTCCCGACTCGCCGACAATATCTCATCAGATGCGGAAGCCACCTGTAAGGCACAGGCTTTAAGCCCCTCAATCACCCGGTAAATGGGACGGACAGCGGATTGCACCAGAAACAGTATGAACCCGGCAACAAACAGCATCACGGCGGCACCGACAGCGATATTCACATAACTCACCTGCTTCACCGGATCAAGAATTTCCGATTTGTTCACATTGACAGCCAGAATCCATCCGAGTGTTTCATATTTTTTATAGGCAGCCAGCTTTTCCACGCCCTCAAAGGTATAGGCAATCAGCCCTTCTTTTTTTTCCAGCATTTCCTTTCCGAAATCTTCCGAGTTTATATTATATGTCAGAATCTTTGATTTTTCAGGATGTGAGATGAGGATTCCGTCCTTTCTGACAGCAAAGCTGTAACCGCTTTTGCCGAATTTTGCGGGTTCGATGAAATGTGTTTCAAAATATGCCATCTCAATGATTCCGAAATGCACACCGACAATCTCATCTCCCATTTTCAGCGGAGATGAAACAGTAAAAACCGCTTTGCCCGTGGTTTTGCTTTTCACCACGTCGGAAACAGCAATTTTTCCGGTCAATGCTTCTTTAAAACAGGTTTGATCGGAAATATTTTTTCCGATTTCCCCGGGCGAGGAACTTGCAACAACAATGCCTTCTGTATTGGCAACTGCGACCTGTTCGTAATATCCGTAGTCATTTTTTATCTTCAACAGCAATCTGTTTGCGGCATCCAGAACCGTTTCGCCGAGGATATCCTGAACAACTGTGGTCAGCGTGGCGTCTTCGCTCCGATAGGCGTAATTCAGTTTTATGCTTTCAATATATGAGTCAATCAGCCGGACCACAGATTCTGTCATGCGTGTCACCTGCACGGTCATTGATGCTTCAAGCGTATCTTTTGATTTCAGATAGGAGATGGCGGTGACAGTCCCCATACCGAAAATGAACAGAAATAGGGTAGGAATAAGAAATCTGTTTCTGAGACTCCATTTCATAAATATTCTCCTTAATATGCAGGCGGGCTGTTTTAATTCAAAACCCTTCAGGGTCGCAAAGCACGCAGAGCAGGGGCACGCCGCCGGCGGTGCCCCTGCTCCGGACGCAGAGCGTCCGATCTGCATTCCCACGCAGAGCGTGGGAACGAGAAACGAGAAATTGGCGAATTGGTATTAGATTTATACTTCGTGTTCTTCGTTTCTTTCGTGTTTTCGTGGTTTTTTTTTCACTCCGGAATTTCCATATAAAAAACAGTGCCTTTTCCGGGTTCGGATTCCACCCGGATACTTCCGCCGTGCCTGTCAATAATTCCTTTGACAATGGACAGCCCCAGACCGGTCCCCTCCGACTTTGTGGTGTAAAAAGGTTCAAATATGCGTTTTTTCACTTTTTCCGGCATCCCGTGCCCCGAATCTTTCACAGATATCATCACTTTGCCCCTTGCTTTCTTTCCGCTGATCCATAATTCCCCGCCATCGGGCATTGCCTGTCCGGCATTCAGAATCAGGTTGAGAAACACCTGTTTGAGACCGGCGATGTCGCATCGGGCAAACAGGGGGCGTTCCCAATCTTTATGAACCGCAATATTGTGTCTGAGCGCATTGCGGGCAAGCATCAGCGTATCTTCCAATGCGGTGCCCACGTCATAAAGCTGCGGTTCAAACTGCTCGCTGTCTTTGGAAAAACTTCTGATATTTCCCATCATAATCCGAATCCTTTCAGCGCCGTCACGGATAACCGAATAATAATGCGTCATTTTTTTCCGAATTTCTTCAGGATCGGACTGAGCGGTAACAGAGGCGGCGGTATTTTCAGATTCACAGGACTGTCCGCAATTTTGAGAGCCTGCATACACGCCAAACAGGCGGCAGAACTTTTCGCCTTCAAGATTGTATAATTCTGCGGCACCGAGAATCGCTGTGAGCGGATTGTTGATTTCATGAACAATGCCCGCGGCAATCCTGCCGATGGCGGCGATTTTTTCATTTCGCAGAAAGCGTTCCTGCCTGTTCACGCTGTCCAAAACTTCGGAAGACGTTTCCAGCAGAAGCCGCAGCAGTTCAAATTTTTCTTCGGGAATGGGCGGCTGAATGTCGGAAACCAGAATAAAAAAATTTCCGAACCCGTTTCTCAGCGGAAAAACCGTCACATTGTCAATCTGTGAAATGCTGTTCACATCGGAAAGACGCTCGGATATATTTTTGATCATGGTATCCAATTCCGGGGATGTCAGGTCGCCGGTATTTATTTCTATAATAATTTTATTATGTTGTTCCAATCGGGCAATGAAGCCTTTGCGGGCATTGACAAAATACAGCACTTCGTTGAGAATTGCGGAAAGCACTTCCCGGACAGATGCGATGCTCAGTGTTTTCAGGCGTCGGACCGATGTCAGCAGTTTTTCCAGATATTGCCGGCGCCGTTCTGCCTCCCGCTCCAATTCCCATTTTCGGGTCAGACACAGGGCAAGCTGTCGGATTTCATCAGGATCAAAGGGTTTTTTGACATAAAGGAGTTTTTCCGGAGTACCGATTTCTTTCACGATTTCCTGCCGGTTTCTGTCCGAGTATGCGGTGACAATGACAATTTCAATCTCCGGATCAATTTCCCGAATCTGTCTGGCGGTTCGGATACCGTCCCAGCCGGGGGGCATTCGGATGTCAATAAAGGCAAGTGCGAAAGATTTTCCCTTGTTTCTGAATGCGCTGACGGTTTCAAAGCCCTGTTTTCCCTGAAGCGCTGTATGCACTTCATAGTTTTCCGGCGGAGACAGCGTTTCCCGGTGCCGGACAGTTCCGAAAAGTTCCGCTTCCAGCGCGGCGACTTCTCTGCGCTTTGCCTCATCCTCCCGCGGAGGCGACAAAATCATGCAATAATCATTTAAAATAGAAGGTTCGTCATCAATGACGATAATTCTGTTGTTCATCAAAAATCCTTTCTTTTCGGGACCCGCAGACATAATCATCATATCTGTAGAACGGGTTTGTCTGTTTTTAACCCTGGCCGTTTTACTATGTTCGACATGTAGGGTGGACTAAGCGAAGCGTGTCCACCCTTATGAAACGGCGGACACGCTCCGCTTTGTCCGCCCTACATGGCTACATGGCTGTAGAACGGGTTTGAAACCCGTTTTACACGGACATGGCGGACACGCTCCGCTTTGTCCGCCCTGCAATTTTATGAACCGGCAGCCAAATTATGACTTTCGCTCCTTTTCCCAAGCCTTCGCTGTCAAGGCGGATAAAGCCGTTCTGAGCCGTAATATAATTGGCAGCGTCATGAAGACCGAAACCGGTGCCGCGCTCTTTTGTGGAATAATTGAAACGGAAAACTTTGTCTGCGGCTTCCGGAAGAACACCGACGCCTGTATCAGCGATTACAATCTGAACATACTCTGTTTCCTCTTTTTTTTCAAGCGATGTTGCCAAACTTATTTTCTTTTCATTATCCGGAGGCGCGGCGTCAATGGCTTCATAAGCATTTTTGATGATATTGATAAAGACCTGAATCAGTTTGTTTCTGTTGACAAATACCGGGGCGGAAGATGTCAGATCAGATTCAAGATGAATTCGGCGTTTTCTGACGGAATCTTTCATCATTTCCAGCGAATCTTTTAACAGTTCGTTCACATCCTCACGCGTTTCAAAACCCCGGATTCCCGCATATTTCTGCTGCAATGAGATAATCTCGGTAATATGGTCAAAGCCTTTTTTGATAAAGCCGCAGTCATCCTGCATCATTCGGCTGATTTCCCGGAAAGAAGCAATAACCGCATTGAAATATTTCAGCAATTTTTCCATGCGTGCCGTATCTCCGGGGTTCAGAAATGCCTGATTTTTATAAAATGGTTTTGCGATGTCTTGGGATTGCAGCAGGTCATATATTTTTTCCAAAGAGACGATTTCCAGTTTTTGCAGCCGGTCTTCCAACTGATAAATTCTGACATTTACGGAAGTCATGGCATTGCCGATATTGTGAAGCACGGATACGGCAATTTCCGCCATGCCGGCGCTATGCGCGCTCCGGGACAACTGCTCCCGCGTCTCCTCAAGACGGTCTATGGCTGCGGAAAGTTCTTCGTTGGTGATTTTCAGTTCACGGGTTTTTTCCGCCACCATTTCCTCAAGATTTTCAGCATAATTTCTGAGTTCCGCCTCCATTTTTTTTATTCTGCCGATGTCCCGTATCACAGACTGAATGCAGGTTTTTCCTTCATAAAGAATCAGCCGGGCAGACACGCTGGCAAAAATCGGGCTGCCCCATCTGTCTTTGAAAACAATATCGCAGTTTTCGACATATCCTTTTTTTTCCAGATTAATTAACACCTCAGAGCGGTCTTTATCGGGATTCAGATAAAAATCCTGCGCGCTGAGTCGGGAAAAACGCTGCCGGTCATCATAACTCATCACTTTCATGGCAGTATCGTTGAAAGCGATGATTTTTCCCTCCGCATCCGTGATGAGAATCCCGTCCGGCGCGAAATTGAAAAGATTTCTGTATTTTTCTTCAGATTCCCTGAGCCGGGCTTCTGCCGCGCCCCGTTCCTTCATTTCATTTTCCAATTCTCTGTAAGTCCGTTCCGATTCCTCAGCCAGCCGCCATGCCTCGAGCGCGGCAGTTTCGGAGCGTTTCAGGGATTCGTTCAGCGCCGCGTCCCCCCGTATAATGTGCGCCAGCATTCCGTTAAACGCGTCAACGAGAATGCCGAGTTCGTCATTGCCCTGCTTTTTTACCCGAAAGGAAAGACTCCGATTTTCCGAAAAAGATTTTGCAGCATCAGCCAGATCCAATATGGGTTTTGAAATGAGTTCCTGAAGTTTTGACAGGAGAAAAAAAACAAGCAGCCCCGACGCCAGCATCACCGCAATCGTAACCGAGATGTAGCGCCGGAGCAGCGCGTGCATATCTTCCATGTCTGATTTGAGAAAAACCGTTCCGAGATTTTCATCCTGAAGAAAGATCGGATGAATGACGGACAGTCCGTCAGGTTCAAACTGTTTTTCTTCTGATGAGGGAAGCGGCCGGTTCGGCATAAAAATGACCGGGGCAGCCGTTTCGCTGCTTTTCCGGTCCCGGTGATATTGTGCAAACACATTCCCGTTGAGCAGAAAGATATAAGCGGAAACAATGGAGCGTTTGGCTGCCAATGCGTCTAAGATTTCCTCGGCAGCCTCGTCATCTTCAAAAAGAAGCGGAGATGCGCTTCTGCTTGCCACAATTTTTGCCAGTACCGAAAGTTCGTCAGACAGCCCCTGCCGGAAATTGACAATTTCATAAAAAGCCATTGCCGTGCAGGTCAGCACCAGAGCGGAACTGCTGATCAGCATGACGATCACCTGCAATTTGCAGCGGATCGAAAGATTTTGAAAAAATTTCATATTTTTAACAGATTTGAAGATTGTCGGAGTCAAATATAAAGATATTTTAGCAAAAAAGGCGGGGATTAGAAAGTGAAAAAAAGTGAACCGCGAAAACACGAAAGATGAGCCACGAAAACACGAAAGAAAAAATGAAAAGCACGAAAGCTTAAAAAGCTCCGTAGGAGCGATATCTTTGTAGATTGAAAAGCTCCGAAGGAGCGATATCTTTGTAGATTGAAAAGCTCCGAAGGAGCGATATCTTTGTTAATCACATTGTTATAGTGATTAACAAAAAGCCGTATTGCTCATAATGTGATTCTCAAGCATATGACTCCCGAAAATCTGTATAAATAACAGACACTGACGATATTCAGGCGGAAGCGGATTCCGCAGCCCTTCCGCACCTTCCCTGCCCGGCTGCCGATATAAACACCGGCAATTTCTCCTGTTATGACATCAATTGCAAACCGTATCCGATAGTTATTTTCTTTACTCCCGACAAATGACCGTATTTCATCGGATTCTGCTCTCGGACGAATTTTTTCTTTCGGAGCAGGTTCCGTTTTTTTTCAATATGTTTATATTTCTCACTGACATAACTTTGCAGCCGTCGCTGAGACACGCCGACGGCCCGGCAGATTCCGGCGGGCGGAACTTTTTCCGAAAGAAGCTTATCTGTAAGTGCATTTTTTTATATGTAATTTTCCGATCATCCGGATTTTCCACGAACTGTTTCCGACAGTCTCTGCACATAAATTTCGGCTTACAATGAATAGTATTTCCGTTTTTTATGATATTTCCCGAATTGCAGCGGGGGCAGATCATATCTCTCATTATTTATCTCCTTATTATAGTTGTACTATACAATAAATATCTGTATTATAAAATAATCACTTGTTCTATATCACTATCGTTTTATGGTAGTGATATAGTATCTGTGATTATCTTATAATACAGATATTTATTATATAGTATAACTAATTAAAGGAGACGGAAAATGAGAGATATGA
>JAIFKL010000104.1 GCA_020049595.1 Desulfobacteraceae bacterium | reverse complement strand
TTTTATATCACAAAATTATATCAAAAATAATAAAAACACAAGCGTATTTTCACTTGATTTTGGAATTAAAACTGCTATTGTTAGAAACAATATTAAAAAATAAACCGCTGTGAAGAGATTTTTTGATGATAGAGACACTCTGATTTATACTTACCGCCGTCATAATCTGCGCTTTCTGTAAAACGCCCCTGCTAAAAACAGACGCAAACCGTTTCCGCGGCAAAACGATTTGCAAAATCATTTTACGACGGATTTAAAAGCTCAGATTGTGCCGGTGAACAGTAATGAGTTACACAGCTTAAACCTTACTCCCCGCTCTCCTCTGATGCCGTTAAGTTAAGGATGGGGACACTGCCGATTTAAATAAAACGGACCCCTTTTTTGAAAGGCAGTGCCGAGGGGGATTTTCCGTTGCGGGCAGGGGGTGAGGTTTGTTGAACTGTGTAACACATATAAATCTTACTGGTTATATCGTCAAAGAGGTAAAGAAAAAATGTATGGCGATGTTGAAATGATAAATCAAAATGTCAGCGAGTTATGAAAAATACGAGCGTTATGGCAATGATGAAGAAGCAAATAGCTGCGTCAACGGGCAAAAAATATGCCTAAAACCGAATCATGAAACACAGCCAAAATGGATTGCTGAAATCGGTGCGGTTGATCCCCGAAGGTTGGGAAAACCTAAAAACTATAGATATCGAATAGAGATAATTACGAAAAAAGGAACAAAAGAATGGTTGAAGCAATTTGAAACCAAACCTGAAAATGAGCCGGGCAGATATGCCATTCCATCGGATGAACTGTCAACATTTAATGACGAATATGTTATTTCAATTTCAATCGCAAAGAGAGGCGCTGACAGATGAATAATTTATCAAATATATCAGAATCATATTTGAAGAACTTGGATTCATATATAAAAGAATTGATTGTCCGCTTCGGTTCCGGGACTGAAGACAACATTGAAAGTATGAATCATATTGAATTGGGTTATTTAGGGGGTAATTTCGGAATAAAAATAAAGAATAAGGAACTGTTTGTTTCAGACATTATGAATGCGCTTGAAGATATGGAAGAACCGCCTCAGGAGGTTAAGGAGTATTATCCTGACATAACAGAGCGGGAATGGCAGGCTTCAACAAGATTATCAACTTTAAACCTTCTTTTGTCTGAAAGATTAATTATCCTTTTGTTTGAAAACTTATTGAAAAAATCGGAGAAACAAATTAAGCCTGTTGATTACAATAAAAATAAAATAATAAATAACAGTATGTTCTTCGGTAATAAATAGGAGATTAAGCAATGGATGAACAATTAATAAAGCAACTGATGGAACATATATCTTCTCCAAAAAAAGTTGCAGAAGAAAAAAAATCTAAGCCTGAAGAGACTGCTCTGAAATTAAAAGAGAACTTTGATTCTTTGAGGGTTGCACACGGCTTTCAGGAAGGTCAGTTGGTAAGCTGGAAAAAAGGATTGAAAAACAGAAAATATCCCCGGTATGATGAACCTGCTATTGTTGTTAAAATATTAGATAAGCCTCTTTATGGCGATGAAACTGAAAGCGGTTCTCCCTATTTTCGGGAGCCGCTTGATATAATTTTAGGTGTAATAATCAACGATGATTTTGAGATTTTCCATTATGACAGGAGAAGGCTTGAACCGTTTAAATTAACGATATAACCAAGTGGTATGAGCATTAAATTTAAAAACGCGCTTGTTACCGGAGGTGCCGGATTTATCGGCTCCCATCTTGTTGATGCACTGCTGGATGAAGGATGTGCTGTGACCGTTCTTGACAATCTTTCCACAGGACATCTTTACAATCTCAAACATATAAAAGACAGCATCACATTTTACAAAGGGGATATACAGAATCCGAAAACCTTAATGAAGGCTGTCCGATATTGTGATGTTGTCTTTCATCAGGCAGCAATGGTTTCTGTTCCGCAGACCGTTGAGCATCCGGTGGATTCCGCCAGAATAAACGACATCGGAACCCTGATGGTTCTTGATGCGGCACGTAAAAACAATGTCAGACGGGTGATACTTGCCAGTTCATGCGCCGTTTACGGTACTGACCCGAATCTGCCCAAAACAGAAAACATGCAGCCCAGACCTTTCAGCCCTTATGCGGTTCAGAAACTCACCGGCGAATTTTATGCCCGTCTTTATTATGACCTTTACAAGCTGGAAACGGTCTGCCTCCGTTATTTCAATGTCTATGGACCCAGACAGGATCCCTCATCGCCCTATTCCGGCGTTATCTCCATTTTTATGAACAAAGCGGTTTCGCAGAAACAGCCGCTTATTTACGGAGACGGAAATCAGTACAGGGATTTTGTCTTTGTAAAAGATGCGGTTCGGGCGAATCTGCTTGCCGCAACGTCGGAAGGGGCCGGCGGCGGCATATTCAATGTGGGTACAGGCAGTTCTGTGCGTGTCAGGCAGCTTTGGAAAGAAATCTGCCGTATGTCCGGAACGGACATCGCGCCCCGATATGAGTCGCCGAGACCCGGAGATATTCGTGAATCGCTGGCAGACATCAGCCTTGCAAAATCCGCGCTGGGATTTGAACCTGAATATAAGTTTGAAAAGGGACTTGAAATGACTTATAACTGGTATAAAGAAAGTGTGAAGTCTGAAGTTCCGGACTGAAGCTTTCCCCTTTGCGGTACGATGTCCGTGGCTTACAGCCTGATACCGAATCGCTATTGAAAATATACGGATGGTTTCAACAGGGATATGCAGGATCATCCTGTATGTCCCTGTTGAAAAAAAAATGGCATGAAGTCAGAACGGATTCGGTAAAACCACCTTAAATGAATGAGGTTTCTGATGGAATTCAAATACAACAGCGTATTAGTTACCGGCGCAGCAGGGTTCATCGGCTTTCATCTTTCAAAGCGGCTTCTGGAAGAAGGATGTCAGGTCATGGGCATTGACAATCTCAATGATTATTACGATGTCAGTCTCAAAGAAGCGCGTCTGGAAAAACTCAAACCTTTTCAGAAATTTTCCTTTCTCCGAATGGATATGGCGCAAAGGGAAGATTTGGAAAAAATTTTTAAAGATGTGCAGGTTGATGTGGTCGTCAATCTTGCCGCGCAGGCGGGGGTCCGCTATTCTCTGAAAAATCCCCACGCTTATGTGCAGGCAAATCTGGTCGGATTCGTCAATATACTGGAATGTTGCAGACATTACCGTGTCAGGCATTTGGTATTTGCCTCATCAAGTTCGGTTTATGGCGCCAACACGAAAATGCCGTTTTCCGTGCATCACAATGTGGATCATCCGGTGTCGCTGTATGCGGCTTCAAAGAAAGCAAACGAACTGCTGGCGCATACTTACAGCCATTTGTACAAACTCCCCTGTACCGGTCTCAGGTTTTTCACGGTTTACGGTCCCTGGGGACGGCCCGATATGGCGCTGTTTCTTTTTACCAAAGCCATTCTTGCCGGAGATACGATCAAGGTCTTCAATCACGGCAAAATGCAGCGGGATTTTACTTATATTGATGACATTGTGGAAGGCGTGGTGCGGGTGATGAAAAAAATTCCGGAGCCGAATCCGGACTGGAACGGAGACAAACCGGATCCGGGAACATCCTACGCGCCCTATAAAATTTACAATATCGGCAACAACAATCCGGTGGAACTCACGGAATTTATCGCCGCGATTGAGAAAACGCTGGGAAAGACCGCAAAAAAAGAATTTCTTGATCTTCAGCCCGGAGATGTGCCGGCAACTTATGCAGACATTGACGATCTGATAAGAGATGTCGGGTTTAAGCCCTCCACACCGCTGAAAACCGGCATCGAGCGGTTTATTTCATGGTATAGGGATTATTACGGCGTCAAGGGCAAATAAGCCTCAAGGTGTTCGGAGTCTCGTTCCCACGCTCTGCGTAGAACGAGTTTGCAACTCGTTTCTCTCGTTCCACGCTCTGCGCGGGAATGTGTAGCCCGGGACGCTCCGGAGTGCTGAAATGATCCATTTTATAAAACAGTAAAACGGGTTTGAAACCCGTTCTACAGCAGAAATATAGTAAAACGGGCTTCAAACCCGTTCTACAGCAGAAATATAGTAAAACGGGTTTGAAACCCGTTCTACACCAGAAATATAGTAAAACGGGTTTCAAACCCGTTCTACAGCAAAAATTTCGCTGCGCTCCGCTTTTAATAGACGAACGGACAATATTTCTCTTTATTCCTTTGCGTCCTCTGCGCCCTTTGCGAGAACCTTTTTTTTATTTCCGAAAATGTCTAATAAATAGTAAAACGGGTTTCAAACCCGTTCTACACCAGAAATATAGTAAAACGGGTTTGAAACCCGTTCTACAGCAGAAATTTCGCTGCGCTCCGCTTTTAATAAGACGACGTACTACGGATGGATTCATAAAAATATCACCATCAACGAACCGGCAACTCCCAGAAAAATGCTGAATGTGCGCCGCGCGGTTATGGGTTCTCGGAGAAACACAGCCGCAAGCACAAAAATAAAAACAGTGCTGGTCTGATTCAGCGCGGCAACCACGGAAGCCTGCGTAAATTTCATTCCGTACTGCCAGAAAATCAGCGTGAGATATGTCCCTGCAAATGAACCGGAAAGCATGTATTTCCAACCTGTTGCTGCGGAAAGCGATGAGAGGATACTGTAGCGTTTAGGATTCAGCAGCAACAGACATCCGAGAATGAGCAAACCGCCGGTCAGACGGATTTGGGTCAGCCACAGGATCGGAAAACGCTCTATCAGCGGCTTCACTATCACGATGCTGACGCCCATCAGCACCGTTGCCGTAATTCCGTAACATATTCCGGTCAGACGCTCACGGCGGCTGATCGAGACGCTTTTATCTTTGCCGATCACTGTAAGCACGGCAGATACGATCACCGCAGCGCCGAAAATCTGCCACAGCGTCATACGCTCTCCGAGCCACAGCATAGACAGGCAGATGACCGCCGGACTGTAGAGACAGTCTATCACTGCGAAAAGCCCCGCGCCCAGCAGATTCAGGCTCTTGAAAAACAGGGTGTCCGCGATGCCGATGCCGACAGCGCCGCTGAACAGAAGCAGCAGGTAATCTTTATGAGAAACCGGCAGCGCGGGTGTTTCGCCGAAAAGATACAAGGTCGGCAAAATTAGCATCAGCGACAGAATGTTTTTAAAAAAATTCAGCGCGAGCGGATGGGCTGTTTCTCCGCTTTTTTTGAACAAAATAACGCCGACCGCCCATGTAATCGCCGTCAGCAGCGCAAACAATTCTCCGAGATACGGAAGGGTATTTTTCATATATTTTCCCGAGGGGTTAGGAATTTTTTGTTTCTCGCAAAGACGCGAAGACCGCAAAGAAAAGCCTTTTAACGAGCTTCCAAATTTCTCCTTTGCGTTTTCTCGCATCTTTATGAAGCCTTACGGTTTCTGATAAAAGATCATACTATATAATTTTAATTTTTTCAAGAGGTTATTTTTTCGGAAAAACAGGGCAGATTTGCCGTTTCGGAAATAAAAATCTCTCGCAGAGATGCTT
>JAIFKL010000135.1 GCA_020049595.1 Desulfobacteraceae bacterium | reverse complement strand
CCGTTATATGTAAAACGGGTTTGAAACCCGTTCTACTGCTATGGTGTAAAACGGGTTTGAAACCCGTTCTACAGCTAAAATTTCACTGCGTTCATTTCAGCACTCCGGATGCACAAGGAACAAACATAATGACCCGACAAATCGCAACTTTTTTTCTGGGAGATACGCTTCTGGGCGTGGATATTCTGCTGGTAAAGGAAATTTACCGCCATCAGTCGGTCAATCCGATTCCTGATGCTTCCCCGCATTTCTGCGGCTTGATGAATCTGCGGGGAAGGGTGGTGACAGTTATAAATCTCAGTGTGTGTCTCAACCGACGGGTACCCGCGGATATGGAAAAATCCCGTCTGCTAATTTTGAAAACGCAGGAAGATATAAGAGCCTGTTCCCGCAAAGGACTTTTGGAAGATGTCTGGCTCGGAGATGATATCGTCGGCTTTCTGATAGACAAAATGGATGATGTCCTGAGTGTTGAAAGCGAGGATATTCTTCCGCCGCCCCCGAATATTGCCGATATTGAAAATGATCTCATTGAGGGCATTATCAAACGGAAAGACCGTCTGGTGATTCTTTTGAATGTGACAGCGATTCTTGAATTGATAATGAACGTGAATAAGTGAGAATTGAGAAATTGAGAATTGAGAAATTGAGATCGGAACGGTATCTTTTTGTCCCGTAGGGACATCTGAGAACAGCCCGGCAATTTATTGCCGGGAAACGGGATCGCATCGGGTATTTTTTGTCCCGTAGGGACATCTGAGAACAGCCCGGCAATTTATTGCCGGAATGGCTGCGGGACTTGAAAACAGGGACCGACCCGCAACCCGCCGATAAATCGGCGGGCTATTTTCGGATGTCCCTTCGGGACAGAGGATTGATTTGCGGATTCCGTACTGAAATTTCAATTAACAACGGAGGAAAACATGCTTAAAAGATTCAGAAACATGAAAATCGGTCTGAAAGCGGCTTTGGGCTTCGGAACTCTCATCCTTGTTTTTCTGGCCATGGGGATTCTGGTCATTGCCAAAATAGAAACCGTCCGAAAAGGAACAGAGACACTGGCTCATGCTTATGTCCCGGAAGTGGATGTCTCCAATAATATTGAACGAAATTACCTTCTCACTGTATTGGAGATGCGCGGTTATGTCTTTCAAAATGGAGATGAAACTTATCTGAAAAAAAGCAATGAGTACCTTGCAGAAGTAAAAAAATATTTGGCGGAAGCCCGAAAGCTGGAACAGAGCCGTCCCGAAGTTATCGTTCTGCGGGAAAAAATCGGAGAGGCTGAAAAAGCATTCAAGGAATACGAGGAAATTGTCGTTAAAACCGTTCAGGTGAATGATGCCATTGCCGGGGATTTGAAAATTCTTGATGCTGCCGCTGCAAGCTATATGAAAAATGCCAAAGATTTTTTGCGGAGTCAATATGCCTCCATGAGAGAAGAGATTAACGCGGGCGCTGATAAATCAATCTTATCGGAACGCCTTGAAAAGATTGAAACCGTCGAAAAAATTGTTGATACAGGCAATGAAATCAGGATTATAAATTTCAAATCCCAGTCACTTGATAATCTGAAGCTTATGGAGGATGGACTCGCATATTTCACCAAAATTGAAGAGTATTCAGCAAAAATTCGTCCCCTGATCCGAAAAGCGGAAAACGTAAAAAATATTGATAATGTCAAGACCTCAGCCGAAGCATACAGACAGGCAATGAGCGATGTTTTGAAAAACCGCCTTGAATTACTGGAACTTAGCGGAAAACGGATTGCGTCTGCAAATAAAGTCATTGACATTGCAAAACAAACATCGTCTGATTCCATGAAACAGATGATAAATGTGACAGACAATGCAATTTTTTCGCTTTCACGGGTTTCCGCAGCCATCCTCATCGGCTTTGTCTGTGTGATGCTGATCGCACTGGGGCTGGCGCTTCTTATGACGCTTCCGTTGAAGAAAGCGGTTGCGAAATTCTCTTATTTCACAGCGAAATTCGGCAACGGAGACCTCAGCACGAAAATTGACATCAACAGCGGAGATGAACTCGGACTGATGGCAAGTGATCTGAACCGGGCAGTTGCCAATCTCAGCAATATTATACAGGAACTTTCAGATACCACAAACATACTTTCCAGTTCTTCCGAAGAATTGTCAGCGGTTTCCGAGCAGATGGCATCATCTTCCGAAGAAATGAATTCGCAGGCGAATATGGTTGCCGCAGCCGCGGAACAGATAAATGTAAGCGTGGATTTGGTGGCGGCTGCGCTGGAGCAGTCAGGAAATTCACTCTCAGAGATTGCCAGGGTAGCCGAACATATCTCCTCTGTTTTCAGCAATGTCGCTGAGTTGGGGAAAAAGACATCCGACCATGTGACAGGCATCGCAAAATCCTCTGAAGATATATCCGTACAGATCAGCACGGTGGCATCGGCTTCGGAAGAAATGACATCTTCGTTAAACGAAGTGGCAAAACATACCTCGCAGGCAAGCCGGATTTCGCAGGACGCGAGCCGGCGCACCGAAGAGATCAGCATCAGAATGAATGCGCTGGTGGCATCATCCAAGCGGATCGGCAGAATTGTGGAAATGATTAAAGACATCGCGGATCAGACAAACATGCTTGCGCTCAACGCCACGATTGAAGCCGCAGGCGCGGGAGACGCGGGCAGAGGGTTTGCCGTGGTTGCAGGTGAGATAAAGGAACTGGCGAAGCAGTCTGCGGATGCTACCGATGAAATTTCAGACCAGATAGCGGAAATTCAGACTTCCACCAATGACGTGGTTCAGTCAGTTGAAGAAATCAGCAAAGTGATTGTCACCATTGCCGATATTAATGAGATGATCGCAGCGTCGGTGGAAGAACAGACCGCCACAGCAAGCGAAATATCAAAATCTGTTGCCTCAACGGCTGTCACGGTGAAACATGTTGCGGCAAGCGCGGGCGAATCTGCGGAATTAGTCGGAAATATTGCCGGAACAACGCAGGAAACATCAAAGACCGTTACAGATATGTCCAATGATATTGACGAATTGCTTAACGGCGTGAAAGAAGTTGTGCGTTCTTCGAGAGAGGCTTCAAACGGCGTAAATGAAATTTCCAAGAATATTCAGGGGGTGAGTATTGCATCCAAGCAGACAGCACTCGGCGCGTCACAGACCAGCGAAGCCTCGGTAAATTTGGCGGAAATGGCATCAGGGCTTGCGAAAATAGCGAGCAGGTTTAAGTTAAGTGAGAAGTGAGAATTGAGAATTGAGAATTGAGAAATGAATTGTCATTCTGAGCGTAGCCTTTCCCTGTCATTCTGAGCGAAGCGAAGAATATCATAAAAGTAGAACGAGTTTCAAACTCGTTTTACTGAAACGGGTTTCAAACCCGTTCTACAGAGACCCTTCGCTGAAGTAGAACGAGTTTCAAACTCGTTTTACTGAAACGGGTTTCAAACCCGTTCTACATTTTGACGAACGGAGTGAGGAGAAATCCTGTAAATCCCGAAAATCCGGCAAATCCTGTTCAGATTTCCCGCTGCGCTCGAAATGACCCTTATTTCTCACTTCTCAATTTAAAGGGCAACACGGTGGAGAGAGACATCAAAATACTTGTAGTGGATGATACTGTCACTTACAGACAGATATTGTCAAAAATCGTATCCGGTTTTGAAAATGTTGAAGTCATCGGCGTCGCGTCCAACGGAAAACTCGCGCTGTCAAAAATCGAACTGAACCCTCCCGATCTGGTACTCCTCGATGTGTTTATGCCGGTAATGGACGGCTTGGAGACATTGGAGCGGATCCGGCAGCAGCATCCGAATATTGATGTCATCATGTTAAGCGGCGTTGACAAGGAAAATGCCAATCTTACCATGAAAGCACTGGGGGCAGGCGCTCTGGATTTTATCCCCAAACCCAAAGGAGACTCCCCTGAAAAAAATGCTGACGAACTGAGAGCCGCTCTTTCACGCCTGATCCTGATGGCAAGGACCCGAAAATATTCCCGGCAGGCACGGGGGATTTCCGTGCCGGACAGTGCAGAGATGCAGTCCCGTGCGGCTCTACAGCCGCCGCCGGAAGCAAAAGGGCAACCACAGGGAATCGCCCCTGCTCCGGTAGCAAAACAGCCGTCCCGGTCCGAAATATTGTATCGGGAAAAGCCTCCGGAAAAGATTGTGTTTGAAGAAAAACGCATTATCCGGAAAGCGGGAAAAATTGACGCGGTAGTTATCGGCGTATCAACCGGCGGTCCCAATGCGCTTCAGGAAATTATTCCCAGATTAGACGCGGATTTTCCTGTTCCCATTCTTGCGGTACAGCACATGCCTCCTATGTTTACGGCTTCGCTGGCAGACCGGCTTAACAGCATATCGGACATCAGCGTGATTGAGGCAAAAGAGGGAAATCTCATAGAAAAAGGAGTCATGTATATCGCGCCCGGAGGCAGGCACACCGTGGTGAAAATAGACCGGTTCAGCAATAAAATTATAGGGTTGATGGATTCGCAGCCGGTAAACAGTTGCCGCCCCTCTGTGGATGTTCTTTTTCTCTCCGCGGCCATGGTTTACAAAGGAAATGTGCTGGCAGTCATTCTGACCGGCATGGGAAATGACGGACTTTCAGGAACAGCCGCGCTTCGCAGGGAAGGTGCATATATTATTGTGCAGGATGAAAAAAGCAGTGTGATATGGGGAATGCCGGGCAGCGTCGCGGAAGCGGGACAGGCGGATGAGATTGTTCCTTTAGACAGAATGGCTGCCAGAATAACGGGGATTGTAAGGGGAGGGCAGGCTTGATGGTGTTTAAGATTACAGAACCGGAATATATCCTCATGAAAAAATATATAGAGGAGCATTGCGGCATTCACTTGGAGAAAGACAAGGAATATTTAATTGAATCAAGACTTTCTGATCTTCTTACTGAAACCGGATGCAAGTCATTTCAGGAATTTCATTTCAAAGCGCGTACAGAACGTACCGGCGAACTGAGAGACCGTATTGTGGATGCCATGACTACGAATGAAACGTCCTGGTTTCGGGATAAAACCACTTGGGAATATTTCAAAGATGTGGCAATTCCGGTACTGCTGAACCGTGCCGCCTCATGTCTGAGCATCGGTGCCAGGATAAGCGTATGGTCTGCGGCAGCATCCACAGGACAGGAGGCGTATTCTCTTGCCATGCTTCTGGATCAGGCGGTAAAAGAACGGGGACAGCCTTCGCTTTTGGATAAAATAGAGATTCTGGCAACAGATATTTCCACCTCCGCACTCAGCGCGGCAATCGCTGCCCGCTATGATTCGATTGCCATGAGTCGGGGGCTGCCCGATGAAAAGAGAGAGAAATATTTTATCAAAGAGGGGAATTTATGGCGCTTTGATCCGGAGCTTAGAAACCGGGTTCAGTTTAAAAAAATCAACTTGCAGGACCCCTTTGTTTTCAGTTATGATTTTGACCTGATTCTGTGCAGATATGTTTCCATCTATTTTTCAGATACCTTCAAGCGGGAACTGTTCATGAAGATGGCAAACGTCTTAAAACCCGGAGGAGTTCTGATTCTCGGCGCCACTGAGTCATTGAGAGAATTTTCAAATGATTTTGAAATTTCTTATTATAAAAACAGTGTCATTAATACGAGAAAATTAAATATGAAAAAATAAACCGCGAAAACAAGAAAGAGATGAAAAACACGAAAGGAATTTTTCGCGCCTTTCGTTTCTTTCGTGTTTTCGTGGTTCACGTATAGGGACTTTAAAAAAATGAGAACAAAATCAGAACAGTTTGAAATGCAGACGCCCACCATGCCGATTCTTTTTGTGGATGACGAACCCATGTCTCATGTCATCATCAGAAATCAGTTGAAGGGCTGGAATCTGAAGTCTGCCTATTCTGCGGAAGAGGCATTGACTATCCTGAACAGGGAATATATCCCTATTGTTATCACAGACATCAACATGCCCGGTATGGACGGCATCGCATTTTTACAGGAAGTCAGAAAAACCCGGGGCATGATTCAGGTAGTAATTGTGACCGCCTCCGACAAAATAGACGATCTTATCAGCGCATTTGAAGCCGGTGCCACCGATTTTCTTCTCAAACCTTTGGATAAAAAGCTGATTGAGGAGTCCCTGAGAAATATCATGGCGAAACTCAGCCGGTGGAAAGGAACGATGAAGGCATTGTATCAGAAAAGAAAAGAAACGAATCCTGAAAAGATTTTTCCTTTAGATAAAGATGAATAAGGCGGGCAGTTCGGTGCCCGCCTTATCGTAAAAACAATTAAAAAAGGAGGCGTTATGAAAAAACTGATGATTGTGTTTTGGCTGATGTTTATGACCATCGGCTTCAGTGATTTCGCTGTTTCTCAGGACGGCAGCCTGAGCAGAGAAGAGGAATTGCTCATAGAAAAAACCGTTAAAACGGTGCTTGCGTCAAAAGTTCTCAAGCAGGAGGAAAGAGAGGAGATTGCCGAGATTGTCAGAAAACATCCGAAAAAGGCTGCCGAGGCAGTGCAGATATGCGAAGCAGCGGCTGATATGTATCTGAAAAAAGGACAGGAAGCCGTTTTTGCGGAAATCAACAATCCCCAGGGCATATTCAGAAAAGGGGAAACCTACGGTTATTTCCTTAATCTTTCGGGGCTTATTCTTGCACATCCCAACGAGGGACATCGGAATAAGAACGTAAAATTAGTCAAAGATGTGAACGGCAAATTATTTGTCATAGAATATCTCAAGGTCGGCGAACAGGACGGCAGCGGATTTACCCGTTTTTTCTGGTCAAAGCTGAAGGAGAGCAAAGCTTATCCTAAGATTAACTACATCCTCCGCCTTCCCGATCCCCACAAAGACATTGTGGTATGCGCCGGTTTTCTTTTGGAATAACGTGCAGATGCCCTAAGGGTTTTTAAAACCCTTAGGGTGTGCGGACATTTTATGCCCTTGAAAAAGAGGAAAGAATGATGTTCAGATTGTCAACCATTCGTGGAAAAGTGATATTTCTTTCTGCGCTCGGAATTGCGGGAATGATTGCAGTTACATGGATAAATTCATATATGGGGACTTTAACTGCAAGAGATATGGAAGCCGGAAAAAGAAGCCGTAATGTTGCTCATGACATATCAAAAATCATGATGGTCGAATACAAATTTATGAATGCCGGCAACAGCGATCTGCTGTCTGAATATGAAAAACTTCAGGAATCTTTGACAAAAAGCATATCAGATGCCCGTCTTTCAATTGCCGATGACCTTATAAAAAAATACTTGGATGAAGTTATCAGGCTTGAAAAAGATCACAGAGATGTTTTCCGCTCAATGAAAGAAAATGTCTTGAGTATCCGCAGCAGGAAAGAAAGCCTTATACTTAATATTAACAATATAAAACAGTCGCTTGCAGGGATGATTACTTTTCTTCAGAATGAAAAAGTATCCACAGAAATGCTGGTGGGCGTGGGAGAATTTGATGCGGCCCGAGCCGCGCTCACGGAGGAAGTAAACAGATATGAAAATCATTTTAACGAAAGACTCCTGAACCTTTTGCGGCTGCTTCTGATTTCTCAGGAAACAGAGAGATATGAGGAAACCAAAAGCCGTCTGCTCAAAGAACTGTCAGTCCATAGCGATAATGTGAAAATGGTTTTGGAAGTGATCCGTTCAGATCATCTGTATGATCTCTGGAAAAAAACAGAAAGTTATCTCCCTGAAACCGAGCAATTGGAAGCCTCGATTTTTTCAGACTGGAAAAGCAACAAAGAACTGTTTGCAAAGCTGGATGAAACAGCTTCAAACTCAGAGAAAGCCGGTTTGAATATCGTCAATATGGTGAGACAGCGGATTGAAAAAAGAGATAGAATCATCAGGCTGCTGTCTATGGTTGCGGTCGGCGGCGCTGTGGTTTTTTTAGCGCTCTTAACGCTGCTGATTTCAAGAGCGATTAACAGCACCCTGAAAGCAGTTATATCGGGTCTTATCCGCGCTGCGGATCAGGTTGCCACAGCCTCGGCGGAGTTCTCGGCGGTAAGCCAGATATTGGTAAAAGGGGCTTCGGATCAGGCAGCGTCTTTGGAGCAGACATCTGCTTCTTTGGAAGAAATGTCCGCTATGACTCGGCGCAACGCCGACAATGCAAAAAACACAGACCTGCTGATGCGTGATTTGAAAGGCGTTGTTGAGGCTGCCAACCGTTCTGTAGCCGAACTGACCCGCTCTATGAATGAAATTGCCGAGACAAGCAATGAGACATCTCAGATTATTAAGACAATTGAGGAAATTGCTTTTCAAACTCATCTGCTGGCGTTGAATGCGGCGATTGAAGCGGCAAATGCAGGCGGATCCGGATCAGGCTTTGCGGTGGTTGCGGATGAGGTGAAAAAGCTTGCCAAAAGAGCAAGCGATGCGGCAAGTCATACGTCAAAGCTGATTGAATCTGTCACCCGGAAGGTAAAAGAAGGCGCCGCGCTGGTATCCGAAACCGGCGGGGCTTTTGCCGAAGTTGCCCGAACCGCTGCCGGGGTGGAGAAATTAGTCGCCGGAATTGCTGCATCGTCCGAGGATCAGGCTGACGGAATTGAGCAGATGAATAAAGCGGTTGGGGAAATAGACAATGTAACTCAGGAAAATGCCTCACAGGCGCAGGAGACTGTCACAGCTTCTATGGAGTTGAACACACAGGCGGAAGACCTGCGGAGTTTTACAGAAAAATTGGCAGTTCTTGCCGGCGTAAAAACCCGGTAGGGCGGGCATGAACACCCCCATGCCCCCCTCAAGGGGGCCCGGGCTGAAAATAGACAATGTGTCCGCCCTTAACTTAATGGCATTCCCGCCCTGCAAGCTGTCTTAAACTTAAAATACTATAAGGTTCAACTGAATGTTAAAGCAATATCTTTTTCTCATGCTCTTTGCCGGCATTCTATCAGTAAATATTGACTCGGTTTTTTCGGCTGAGGAAAATACAAGTGAAGTCATCATCCGCTGCCCCGTAACGCGAGATACCGGCATTTCCTCCGCAGAGGGAGAAACAGCCGGCAATAACGGCGTGGCAGAAAAACTCAAGCTCAAAGGCACGCAGGAATATCTGCTGTTTGACATTGATCCCAAGCCGTTAAAGGGCAAAATCATCACCGCCGCAACATTGCATCTGTATGCAGAGGGGGTGCGGGGTTCGGGGTGCGGGGTGCGGGGGGATGATGTGCCTCTTGCCCGTGTCGGCATTTCCACGCTGGCAAGTCAATGGACAGAAGGCGACGTGCGGCGATACCGTTCCCAAGTCGGCGCATCATGTTATGAACAGGCTGAATACCGAAAGCGGAACTGGGCTTATCGGGGCAGCACGCTCATGGATGCCGTATTCGGCAAAGGTCACACGATATGGAGTTTTGGGGTTAGGGGTCAGGGGTCAGAGGTCAGGGGTAACGCCCCCCGCCTCTCACCTCTCACCTCTCACCTCTCACCCGATATCGTTTCCGCACGGCTTGCCGGACTCAGTTACGGATTCTGTGTCTGTGACGAAGTGGGCAGTATATGGTCTTTCAAAAACGGCGAATTTAAGTTTGACTATTTTCCGAATCACTTTTTTTACAGCAGGGAAAGCGGAGACAAATCGCCGTATCTTGAAGTTTGCGTTCAGGGTTCGGATAGTGTTGCGCCTGAAGCGATTCGGTCGCTGCAAATTGACACAGCCGGGTTTCCCGAAGGCGAGGCATTGCTTCGCTGGCATACGCCCCAAGACAACGGCGGCGGAAAAACTTTGGGCTTCAACATCAGTTTCCGAAGGAGAAATTCGGAAAAAGACAAAGATATGCCGAGATATTTGATTCCCATGGCAGGAAATTCCGGCGAAGAAGTCAAAATGCACATACAGGATATGGGGTTTGCTGTCGGAGAAGAAATTGTTTTATCTATCAGAGCCGTTGACAGCGCGGGAAATGCGGGGCAGCCTTTCACAAAAACTGTCCGATTGTCTCAAGGCTATGAACTGCCTGATATTAATATGATAGATGTCTCTCCGTTTCCGCCCCGGACAGCACTTCCGCAAGTCGGCGGAATCAAAGTTTCAGTCGTGGATATTCTCGATAAGATTGAACCGGG
>JAIFKL010000150.1 GCA_020049595.1 Desulfobacteraceae bacterium | reverse complement strand
GCACCAAACCGGGCTGGGGACGCCCACAGGGTGCGGAAGGCACGGGCTGGATTGCGCTGGCAATCGTTATTTTCGGCGGCTGGCATCCGGTAAAAGCAGCGGTCGGGGCATATCTTTTCTCGTTTTTGCAGGTTCTCGGCATCTATCTTCAGGGCATATTTCCCTCAGTTCCCGCGCAGGTCTTTCAGGTTGCGCCGTTTCCGCTGATGATTTTCACGCTTCTGCTCATGTCTCTTGCCCGGAAAGAATCCGTGCTGATACGGGCGGAAAACAAAGCATGGATGAAAGCCGTGCTGAAATTTTTTTCAAGCACCGCGCCGGGCGCGCTGGGGAGGGCGTATCGCCATGATTGATTTGAAAAAACAGCGTTCATATAATTCTGCGGTTGACATTCATGCTGTCGTAAGAGGAAAAAATCAGCTTTTCCCGTTCAAGGCGATCTTTGGGAAAAGGCTGAAGCGGCGTCTCTTTCAGCATTTTCTCCGCTTGGCTTTTGGAGGGAATGCTGTCCAATCCGTCGCCGATTTTTTTTCCTGAAACTACATCAAACACCGCGGCATTCCTTCCGTCTGAAACAACTGCCAAAGGAATCTGATACTTGTCAATCAGTCTGGCTGCCGCGATGATTTCTCTTGCCCATGATCCCAGAGACCCTGCCGCGCATTTGATCGCCATAAATCTTGTTCCGCGCACAGAAACCACAAGGTCTATTCTGGAAAGATAAGGGATTGCGCCGACCGTCATTTTAATCTCAGCGTCCACTTCAACATCCTGTTTGGCATAGCCTTTTTCATTCACAAGAAGCTGCTCGACTGCCTGACGGTTTGCCTCGGGACCGATTTCCGGTATTTCTTTGCCTGTAATAAAGTCGTTTATCATGTTTTTTTAAACCACGAAAGCACGAAAGGTAAACCACGAAAAGCACGAAAGATAACTCATGAAAAATACGAAAGGAATATTTAATCTTTTCGCGCCTTTCATAAATTTCGTGCTTTCGTGGTTATCTTTTTGTTATCAAAGATTTTCCAGTCATTTGAGCGGGTTGCTCAATGTCCATTATTTCAAGTATGGTGGGCGCAATGTCTCCCAAAATGCCCTCGCGTAATGTTACATGCTTTCGGCTGTCGTCAACCAGAATGAAAGGAACGGGATTCAGCGTGTGCGCGGTGTGAATACTGCCGTCATCTTCGAGCATCTTTTCCGCATTGCCGTGATCCGCCGTAATCATTGCCACGCCGCCCTGCGCTTTTAACTGCGTCATAATTTTTTCCACGCAGGCGTCCACGGTTTTGCAGGCACGAATCGCTGCCTCAAGCACGCCCGTATGTCCCACCATGTCCATATTGGCAAAATTCAGCACGATCAGATCATAGTTTCCCGATTGAATACGGGAAATTACTTCTTCGGCAACTTTCGGCGCGCTCATTTCCGGCTTCAGATCATAAGTGCGAACTTCACGCGGGGACGGAACTAAACATCTGTCTTCCAAAGGAAAGGGCTTTTCTTCGCCGCCGTTGAAAAAATAGGTGACATGCGCGTATTTCTCGGTTTCCGCAATCCGCAGTTGGCGCAGTCCTTTTTCACTCACGACCTGTCCGAGAATCCCGTCCCGGTGAACCGGCGGAAAAGCAACCGGAACCGTGAGTTTTTCATCATAAAGCGTCATGCACACAAAGCCGCAGAGTTTCGGTGCCGGATCCCGCTTAAAAAATTCAAAATCCTGAGCCGTAAATGCACGGGTGATCTGCCGGGCGCGGTCTGCCCGGAAATTGAAAAAGATAATGCCGTCGCCGTCCTGTATTTTTGCAATCGGATCGCCTTTTTCATCTGTCATTACAACAGGCTTGACAAATTCATCGCTTTCCCCGCGTGTGTAAGCATTTTTCACAGCCTCCGAGGGTTTTTTCTCTTTTATGCCCTGCGCCTGCGTATAAAGCTGAAATGCCTTTTCTGTCCGCTCCCATCGCGTGTCTCTGTCCATGGCGTAAAAACGCCCGCATATCGTGGCAATTTCGCCGAAATGGTTTGCGCTGATGTGTTCCTCTAAACGCCGTATATACGCCGCGCCGCTGTCCGGGGGCGTATCGCGCCCGTCAAGAATGGCATGGACATAAACACGGGAAATGCCTTTGTCCCGAATCATATCCAACAAGGCAAAGAGATGATTGATATGGCTGTGAACGCCGCCGTCTGAAACCAAACCCATGAGATGAATCGCCGAATCATTTGCTTTGACTTGAGATATGAGCGTATTCAATGCCTCATTCTGCTGAAATTTTCCTTCCCGAATGGCAATATTTATTCTCAGGAGTTCCTGATACACAATTCTGCCCGCGCCGATGTTGAGATGTCCCACTTCGGAATTTCCCATAAAACCTGCGGGAAGCCCCACGGCTTCGCCGGAACAGAGCAGTTGCGTGTGAGGATATTCCTGTTTCAGTTTGTTCAAAAAAGGCGTTCCGGAAAGGAAAACCGCATTTCCTTTTGTAGCGGAACTGATGCCCCAGCCGTCCAAAATCATAAGCATACAGGTTTTTTTTGCTTCCATCAGAGAATCTCCGCTTCAAAATCTTCTTCTTCGTCTTCCCAGTCTCCGCTCTGGGAAGGATCATCACCTTCCGCGTTCATAAGGCTTTCGGTTTTTATGCGTTTGGCGTCTGTCCAAAGTCCTTCGAGATCATAAAATTTCCGCACAGATTCATAAAACACATGGATAATCACATGACCGTAATCTAACAAAATCCAGTGTCCTTCTGTTTCGCCTTCCACGCTTAACGGCTTTATTTTGTGCTTTCGGAGTTCTTCCTGAACAAATTCCGCAATTGCCTGAACTTGGCGGTTGGAGCGTCCGCAGCAAATAATAAATACATCCGTAAACGATGTGAGCGTGTGAACATCAAGCACGGCCACTTGGTATGCTTTTTTTCCCAAAACCGCTTTCACATAAAGATCAAGTTTGGGGTCAACTTCATAACTCATTGAAAAAGTCCTTTTTTCTGAATAAAAGACGCCACTGTTTCAGGCGTCAGAAATTGAATGCTTCTGCCTTCTTTGATGCGCGTGCGAATTTCTGTGGATGAAATATCCGGCAAATCCGCATCAAAGGGATAGACCGGCTGTTTTTCCGGATGAACATGGCATTGCCGCTCCTCGGAAAATTCATAATCTTCGGATATTTCCTTTTTTAAAAACAAAGCGATTTTTTTAAAAAAAGCCGTTTCCCGGTCCCCGCAGCGTTTGACTGAACGGCAGTTGAGCCTGCCGAAACTCACGCCGAAGCCTGCCCGATTCATCACAATAAATGAAACCAGCCCGAAAAGCAAGTTAAACGATTTCCATGTATTGATTTCAAGAAAAGCGTCTAACCCCAGAATAAAACAAATCTCCATGTCCGGCATGAGCGATTTGAAATGACGAACCGTATCAATGGTATAGGATGGACCGGAACGTCTGAGTTCAATATCGGAAATCCGAACCGGCTTTTTCAGGCATGAGCATTCGGAAAGCGCAAGACGGAGCATTTCCATGCGATCTGAAGCACTTGCAATTTCATGTCCTGATTTGTGGGGCGGAATCGCTGCCGGTATCAGATAGGTTTCCTCAAAATCAAAGGCTTGGGCAACTGCCCGAATCGCCTCAAGATGTCCCTTATGAACCGGATTGAAGGTCCCGCCGAAGATGCCGATGCGTTTTGTGTTGTTCATTTTTCAGATTATCATACCAATTCGCTTTCAAAATTGATGTTTTCCGCATCCGGTAAAACGGGTTTGAAACCCGTTCTACGGCATTTTCCCATTCCGTAAAACGAATTGGTATCAGACATTATCGGAAATGAATAAGGCTCTCGCAAAAGCGCAAAGCCTACAAAAAAAACTGTTTTATAACAAAGCTTTTTTTGCGCTCTCCGCGTCTTTGCGAGAAAATTGCAGCTTTGCGAAAATACAATTTTCACACTCCGAAGGGCAGGCCGGCGGCGCGCTTTATTTATATCCGAATTTATATCCGAAAAAATCCAGCAGGAATTGCAGTTTGGGATGAATTTCTTTTGCAGACGCTTTGATGTGCGATAAAAGGGCTTTTTCATTTTCATCAAATTTTCCGTCTGATCCGATACGTCCGATCAGCCATTCAGCTTTTTTTCCGTCAATTTTTCCCGGCGATGTTCTGTCTTTTATAAGATATTCGGAAACTGTTGTGACAAAAAGTTTTTGCCATTTCGGAGAATTGGCTGCGCCGGAAACCGAATCATTTATGTCAAACAGAAAATCCGCATAACTCTGCTCCACGCCTTTATCTCTGACGGCAGAGTAAATTACCTTTCGGATCGTCTCAGCCTCGTCATCATCTATCACACCGTCGGCAAGAGCGGATGCCCTGAGCGACTCAAGAACAAAGGCATTGAAAGATTCGTGGCATGATTTGGCGTTTATCGCGATGTTGACCAGCAGATCCAATTCTGCCCCGTCAATGCCGTCAGCTTTAATCTTGTCAATGATATAAGCTGCTTCATCCTCATCAACGGCTCCCGGAGAAGCTTCATCTTTGAGGAAATGCTCGGTCAGGGCTTCGACAAACAAGATTTTCCATGAAGGATCATTGTCGGCTCCGGAAACCTGTTTGTTGAGTTTGAACAGGGCTTCGGCTTCTTTACGGTCAATTTTTCCGTCCTTGTACAGCGTTGACCGAATCGTTCTGACTTTATCCGCATCAATACCGGCTTGAACTTTTTCGGATTTCTTTGGAATGACATCTGTTTCCTGATTCAATTCAGGCTCTTTAGCCGGTCTTAAAAAATAGTGTTTTACCAAATCAGCATACCAGTTTAGCACCTTCATGCTTTTGTACGCGGCAGGCAGCCTTTCAAAACTGTGGCTTGAAATCGTTGCACTGCTGGGAATCACGACGGTTTCGGCGGTAATTTTCTTAAAATATCTTTTGAGGTCATAATTTTCGCCGTAGGATTTTACAATAAAATCCAGTTCGTTTGCGAACATCTCCTGTTCACGCCCTCTGAATTTCTCATCATTTCTGATGTCTTTTTCCTCATCGTTATAAAAAACAGGCAGAGCCGTCAGTTCCGCTTCTTTTCTTAACTCATTCATCTGAGGAATAATTTCTGTAATTACTTTCGCGGCGTTGTGGAGTGAAGCCAAATCACTGTGCTTTACGGGAATAAGCAGCACATCAGCCGCATAAAGCCCGCTTCTGCTGAAAAACGACACCTGCGGCGGGCAGTCAATCACAATGTAGTCATATTTATCCCTAAGCTCTGAAAGCAGTTCCCGCAGTTTTGAAAAATGAACTTTTTCTTTGCAGTCATCCTCGCCATATCGTTTGAATTCATCGTTTGCCGGAACAACATCGAAAAGAGGAACCTCTGAAACTTTTGCATTTGCGCCGGATTTTTTACTTTTTACTTTGTAGGAATATATTGCTTCACAAAGACTGATATTCTTGTCGAGACATTCGGTAAGCGGGGCTTTGTCTTTCGACAGAATATTGCAGCCTTCATAAGAAAAACTGAGTCCTCTCAGTTTCTTAGCCGCAGGTTCCCTGAACAGGGATTTTGTCATATCCCGCTGGGCGTCAAAGTCCAATGCCAGCACATTCTTTTTGGAATTGTTATTGAAAACAAAATCTTTGCGCTTAAATCCGATAATTCCGAGCGTGGCTGCCAGATTAACCGCGGTTGTGGTTTTGCCCACGCCGCCTTTGTTGTTGTAAACACAGATTGTCAGCGCCTTTGCGGATGTTTTGACTAATCCTTTAATCTTGGCAAGCGTCTCCTCCGCTTTGCTATCCCGGAGCGGAAGGACTTTTGTAAGCGGATGAACAACTCTGCCGTGACTCCGATACAACTGAATCTGCACAGAATTTGTCAGAATGCCGAAGCGCGCCGGGTGGCAGTTGACATGACTCAGATAACTCATCAGTTGATTGATATGACTCGGTTTTGAAATGTCTTCCGAAGGCTTTTTAGCTTCAATCAGCAAAAAAGGTTCAGTCATGCTGTCATGAAATTTATCCCCGCGGCCGGCATTGCTGCGAACTGCGAAATCAACGGCATTTGTTCCCAGTCCGGTTTTAAACTGAAAGCAATATTCGTCTGAGTCATAACCCAAGTCTTTTATGAGAGGGACAACAAATTTAGTCTCAATTTCCCTCTCATTCGCATTCGGGCTTATCTGATTAAATATTTCATTCCAATCCGCAGCCATGATAAGTTTCTCCTTTTCAGATTCTGAAACGATATACAGCTTATGAGTTACGCACTTGAATTCTCGCTTCTCGTTCCCAGTCTCCGCGTGGGAACGCAGAACTACATCCAGCCGGACGCGGAGCGTCCGTTCCTGCATTCCCACGCGGAGCGTGGGAACGAGCGCAACGAAGGGTCTATAGATTCTCCGCTCCGCTCGGAATGACAGATCACTACTTCTGCACCACTACCATTTATCATATCTTTACAGTTCCATATATCACAGAACAATCTCACCTCACAATACATTTCTGCACCCAGGGATCGGCAAGGGCTTTTAAATGTATGAGGTCACTCTCTGCATAAATGCTGCTGTTTTTCTCAAAAAATTCGGGATGCAGCACTTCCGAATTTCGGAACCGCTGCAAGGCGTACAAATCCGCTCCCTGAATCACATTCTGGCAGAGATTGGCGACGATTTCATCATCCACTAAGGGTTTTATACAGGTGGTTCTAAATTCATAAGACAGACCCGATGCCATAATCATCTGAATGCTTGAGAGAATATCATCAGGATTGCAGCCTTTTTTTATCAGCGGAGAATAGCGGAAAGGATCGGTCTTGATGTCCATTGCGATATAATCCACAAGATTTTTGCTGATGAGTTCTTTTATCCTTGCGGGACGGCTTCCGTTGGTATCCAATTTCACCGGATAACCCATGTTTTTTATGCTTTCGCAAAGCTCCGGCAGTTCGTCATGGAGCGTGGGTTCGCCGCCCGAAATCACCACGCTGTCTAAAAAGCCTTTCCGATTTTTCAGAAATTCGTAAACGCTGTCCTGCGTTAGAAAACAGGAATCCGCTTCCGTTTTTGCATTTACCAGCACCGGATTATGGCAGTAGGGACAGTTGAAATTGCATCCTGAGAGAAACAGAACGCAACTGACTTTTCCCGGATAATCAATAAAAGAATTTTTATGTAAGCCTGCGAAACGCATGTTTTTTTGCCGTTTGTTGGTTGTTGAACAGGTAACAGGTTTCAAGCGACAGGTTACAGGTCAGAGCCTTTTCTCTTGTTGCCTGCTACCGTCAACATAAAATTAAGCTGCGGGCTTTGTCCGTCCGCTTGAACGTCCGGTCAGCCTGCTCTTTTCAATTATTTCTGTATCGCATTTTACCGATTTCACGGTTTCAGGTTTCTGAGACAGAAGATAATCAATATATAAATCTGTATTGTGATCAAACCTTTCGGAAATAGAATATCGTATTTTTCTGGTATCTTTCACTATAAGGGATTCTTCAATCATAGTAATCTCCTATCAGTTGATTCGGGGTGGTAAGTGTCGGAACAAATAATCCGAGTGAATTGTTACATAAGCGTATTTGCCTGAACTTGTTCGGATTGGCGATATTCTTACAGTTCCACGTCAGTAAAAAGTCGCATTTATGATATGATGCCAATGCAAGATGCAAAGCGTCTCCCACAGGATTTTTCGGCATTATCCGATGTTGAATATAAACCCTGACAATCTGTCTGACTTCATCCTCAATCGGAATTTCAGAGATATTCTCAATAAGTTTTAATGCCTTTTGAGAATGAGGATAATCAGGATGCGCCAATTCGTCAACAACCGCTCTGCTTATGACAGTCTCATATTTGCTGTGCAAATTATCCCACCACAAACGTGTCCAATAATTCTGGGCTGACGAAACCACATCGCTTCTGTCATCAAAGTATGCTCCGATGACAGATGTTTCTATATAAACCCTTTCTAACATTTTTGTACTTTCATGTTAAAGGCAGGCTGACAACAAATTCAGCGGCGGGGCGACAGCCCCGCCCGCTGCAATGACGGGTTATGTGTTCTTTCCAATTGTTCGGCTCATCATATCTTTTAATTCCTCAATTTTTAACGGCGGAGTTTTCTTATGCAACATTGAGTGACAATTCGGGCAAACAGGACGTAAATCCTGAATTGGATCAATCTGATACAACTCTCCGATTTGCGATACAGGTATCAAATGGTGAACATGAATAAATCCTTTTCCTATTTCTCCATAGAGTTTTTCAAAATTGATTTCACAAACGTAGCAGGATAGTCCCCAATATTCAACGCATAATTGTCGTGCTTTGGGATTGCGTTCATAGGAATTTACTAAAACCGTCCGTTTTATTCCTTCTTTCAGTTCCTTTAAATCATCTGTCGGCAGTTCGTCAGCAAATTGAAATTCTCCTGTCAATTTAGTCTCTTTTAATGCTTCCGCAAGCTGAGGTTTTAGCTGCCATACAAAATATTTTTTATCATTCCAGCCATTAAAAAATAAATTCCAGAACTTATATTTTCTGTTACTCCGCTCTGTAAATTCAATATCATAATACTTGGCAATCCGTTTTGCATATCTGCCTATTTCAAGATTTAGCGGTCCGTGAGGAGATTTGCCTTTATATCCTAAAATCATTCCAATCTGACTTGCATATGCTTTATGTCCTTCAAAAGAATAAAGAGCTTGAAAAATTGATAAACCAATCTCTGTTGTCAATTCTCTGTTTAACAAAATTTCAATCCATTGCGTTTTTGTTAAGTCAGTTGCCATTATTATCTTCTTTTATTTGTTCTGCTACACATAACAACAAATTCAGCGGCGCGGCGACAGCCCCGCCCGCTGCAATGACGGGTTAGTGTGCTTATCCTTTATAGTAGTCAGTGTATTTTCTGATATCGGACGGGTGAAATCCCAGCACTATATTCTCTCTCGGAATACCGGCGTCAGCCAGCTCTTCTGCAATTCCGTATTCAGTGCCGTCTCTCTGTATCCATAATTTATCTCCGATAATATCAATATGAACAAGACAGCCGTGTATCCGTCTGTCTGCCTGCCAGCCGACTGTCAGAATCAGATAACAGTCCGTCTCTTTCTCAAAAACAGTCTGTATTTTTATTTCTCCGTAGGCATAAGGTATTTTTGCATAATCCGACAATTTCTGACAGATAATATTACGGTATGTATCTAAGGAAGCCATCTGACAATCTCCTCCTTTTTCGGATCAAATACAGTCAGCAGAACCACGCTTGACGTTTACAATTGTCTGATATTATACAATACTCAGAATGACAGAAGAAAAGTTTATCACCTATTCTACACCACTACCGGATAATTTGAGTTGACGTAATTTTCTTTTGTCGCCTATGACTTTCCCTTGTAATGGTCTCAGATCAACAACCGCTCCATACTCAAGGAATACCTCATTGAATACATCAATATTTTTGTTCCAACAGATCATTGCACATGACATCGGCGCTCCTTTCCCTCCGTCCTTGCCATCAACAAGAAAGCGCAGTCTTGTATCATAAAGAAAGCAGACAGCGGTTGCTCTGCCCCAGACATATTCTTTCCAATGACCTGTATTGGTTGCCACCGGCACTAAAGCAAGAACTTCCGAACCGTAATTTTTATGTGCATGAGCGCACTTGTAAAGCCAGTGTTTTATTGTTGTTCGGTTCTTTTTGTCAGAGCCGTAGGGCGGATTTACATAAATTGTAGGATAATCCCATGGCTCTTTAAGTCCGTCTTTATCCGGTAAGCAGTATTCTGTTTCAGCATTAACGATAGACCATTCGTTGGAGCATGGGTCTAAATAAATCTTACCGCCAAAGACTTTTCTCACTGCGTCAACATATTTTGGAGGTGTGCACCAGTTGACGCTCTGAGAGTTGACCGCCCTTCCAGCCGTCATGGGTGTATCTCCTGCCATTTCTGGTAGTGGTGTAGAAGAGGTGATGAACCCTGTTCCTGTCATTCCGATTGCTGCGGAGAATCTCTTATTATAACATGATATTACACAAATGAGATTCTTCGCTGCGCTCGGAATGACACCTCAAA
>JAIFKL010000173.1 GCA_020049595.1 Desulfobacteraceae bacterium | reverse complement strand
CAAACAGGGTGAATATTATAAGCTTTATCAGATGCAGTTCAGTAATTAAAAAAAATTGCTCTTATTGTAGGGTGGGCATGAAATGCCCACCCTACTGCCTTGAAACGAAAACCATAAACGAGAGAAAACCTGAACATGAGCAATACTGAGTACGACAGTCTCATACTGAAAGTGCCGAAAGAATCTGAAGATTATATCGAATGCTCAGATTTTGTGGTCAATGCTGTGGAAGGAATTATTCAAAAGGCAATGGATGAAGGTCGGAACAAAATTATTATCAACACCAATCTTCGGCTTGGCATTCCGATGGAAAATGTCAATAAAATAGCAGGTCCCTTCATTGAAGCATGGGCGCATGAGATATTTTCGGATGTATTGGAAGATGAAACGAATGAATATCAACTGATTAACGTAGAGGCTGGCGAGAGATTAAATATGGCAGATATTATTCTGCAATTCAAGCGAAAAAGGAAACGGCAGTCATCAGTGACAGCTAATGTTGATGTGAAAGCAACGAGCAATGACATAAAAAATAGCGGAAAATCACCGAATATCACATCTTTCGCAAGAATTAGGACAGCTTATATCAAAGACCCTGATTATTTGTTTATCATATTATCTGTCAAGCATAAGGTTTACAGTGAAAGAGACAGTGAGACAAAAATGATGATGGGAGTAATGGAAGTAGCAGACTTTAACGCTTATGATTTGAAATTTATTTCATCTAAGGATATTAGTTATAACCCTGCTCTCGGAAGCGGACAATTGCAGATAAAAGATATTCATTATGTCTCAAAAGAAAATCGTACAACATGGGAATTTTGCCAGCTATTGGACAAAAAATGTATGGCATCCCGCACCGGTTATGAGGGTTGGATTCGTTATGCCAAACAACATGAATGGATAAAAGATGAATAAAATTGAAGTGATGCAAGGCGATGCCTTAGAACTGTTCAGCGAGATAGAAAGCGACAGCGTTGACTTAATCATAGCGGATCCGCCTTACAATCTCGGCAAAGATTACGGCAACAACCATGACCTCAAGGGATTTGAAGAATACCTCTATTTTTCATCAATGTGGCTGAAACAGGCGCACCGAGTCTTGAAAACCACAGGTACAATATATGTTTTTATGGGTGTGCGTTTTATTTCCTATCTGTATGATATTATGGACAGAAAACTGAAGATGTTCTTCAATTCATGGATATGCTGGCATTATACGCAGGGAATGGGAAAGACGCTCGGATTTTCCCCCCGGCATGACGACATCCTTATGTTTAATAAGTCTCAGAAAACTATATTTAATTTAGATGATGTGAGAGTTCCGCAAAAATATTACAGGGCAAGGAATAACATGCGGGGAGCAAATCCGGGGGACGTTTGGAATTTTTCTCACGTTCATTATTGCAATTCCAACAGACAGGAACATCCTACCCAAAAACCCGAAGGTTTGATAGAAAGAATGGTTTTGGCATCTTCTGACAAAGGAAACATGGTGTTAGACCCCTTTTCCGGAAGCGGAACGACTTTAAGAGTGTGCCAGCAGTTAGGCAGGAATTGCATCGGTTTTGAATTGAACCCTGATTTTGTAGAAATGACTAAAGAAAGATTAGGCAAACCTTTCAGTGGTTTTGACAGCATAGATGAGAGAATGGAGCGGGTCCCGCTTGATTTGAGAGATGAGGCGATAAGGGAGAAGTACCTTGCAAATCACATAACTTGGTTCTTGCAGCATCATAACGGTTCTGTTGATAAATTCACAGCTTCGGTTAAGGAAGCTTATGGCGACAAAGTTAGAAAAATTAATCAGACGAGTATGCAACCTTCGCTGTTTTCGGAAGAATAAAACGACTTGAAAAGTCGTTCTACACTTCCGTTCCGGAGTGCTGAAATGAGCGGAGCGAAATTTTAGCAAGTTTGCCAAACTAATCTTATAAAAATAGTCATATATGTCCATCATTTTCAAATATCTGACCCGGGAGATTTTCAAATACGTCGCCATTGTGATGATAACCGTGGTCGGCATTTACGGCGCAGTTGATTTTTTTGAAAAAATAGACAATTTCATGGAAGCGGGAGTGCCTTTTTCACGGGTGTTTGTCTTTCTTGTCTTCAAAATGCCCTTTATCATTGCACAAATTATCCCGGTGTGCATTCTGCTTGCGGTGCTGATTGTCTTCGGACTTATGACCCGGAACAATGAAATTATGGCATTGAAAAGCAGCGGTATCAGCGTGTATCAGCTTTTAAAGCCGGTTCTTTTTCTCGGTTTTTTTTTCAGCATTTTTCTCTTTCTTTTTTCGGAAGTCATTGTGCCGATAACCATTGAGAAAGCAAACAAAATATGGTTGAAAGAAGTGAGGAAAAAAGCGGAAGTTATATCAAGAGAAAAAAATATCTGGCTGAAAGAGAACCATCGCATCACACATATCAAGTATTACGATAAGAACGAGCAGGCGATTTTCGGCATAACGCTTCATTATTTTGATGAAAAATTCAGACTGATACGCAGAGTTGATGCCAAAAAAGGCATTTTCAGAAACGGCAGATGGACCTTGTATGAACTGATGGAACAGGTGCTTGACAATAAAACAGGAGAATACAAAGTCGTATCCCACGAGGAACGCTTGGAGCCGCTCGATTTGCTGCCGGAAAATCTTGAAATTGCAGTTAAAAAATCAGAGGAGATGAATTTTAAAGAACTCCTTGACTATATAAAAAAAGTCGAATCCGAAGGCTACGACGCAACTGTTTATAAAGTTGATTTATATGCAAAAACAGCATTTCCTTTTGTATGTCTCATTTTATGTATCGTCGGAATCGGGATTGCCGTAAAAGGAAAGATAAAAGAAGGCTTGGCAGTCGGCGTGGCTTATGGTATAGGCATTGCGTTTTTCTACTGGGTATTTTACAGCTTTTGCTTATCCCTCGGATACGGAGAAATGCTGCCGCCGGTCATAGCCGCATGGACGGCAAATGTGGTTTTCTTATGTTTCGGTGTGTTTAATTTATTGAATGCTGAATGAAAAGTATGATCAGTCCCTATTGGACTGGAAAAACAGGCAAGAAGCAACAACTAAAATGACTTACAAACTGATTACTCTGTTTTTTCGTTTCTTAGGTCTCATCCCCAAGCAGTGGGGAGATGCGATAGGCGCGTGGCTGGGGCGACTTATCTACATCGCTGACGCCAGACACAGAAAAATAGCCATGCAGAATATGGCTTACGCCTTTGGCAACCGTCCGTATCAAAACAGAAAACTTTGTTTAAAAGTATTTGAAAATCTGGGAAAAATTCTGTTTGAAATGGCACGGGCGCTTCACCTGAATGAGAAGAATTTTTTCAGGCATTTCAGGATTGAAGGCGTTTCGCATATCCGGGACGCGTATCAGAAAGGCAAGGGCGTTCTGACACTGACTGCACATTTCGGGAATTGGGAGTTATTGAGAGTTATTGCCGCCATGATCGGCTATCCGATCAATATTGTTTACCGCCCCTTGGATTTTAAGCCGATGGATCGCTTTATCACGGATTATCGGACGCGTTTCGGCGGAAAACTCATCCCCAAAAGAAAATCCTTCCGCAAAATTCTCAGATGCCTGAATGACGGCGAGATAGCAGTGTTGCTTATGGATCAGAATGTCTCTTATGAGGAAGGAGTATTTGCAGATTTTTTCGGGCATAGCGCCTGCACCAACAAAGGCTTGGCATTGCTGGCGTTGAAAACAGAAGCACCGGTGATCCCCGTGTTTCTGATTCGTGAGGAATCCGGTTTCAAAGGTTTGTTTCTGCCCCAAGTGCCGCTCATCAGAACCGGCGACAGAACCAAAGACATAGAGGCAAACACGCAGGCATACAACAATGTGATTGAAGCGATGATCCGCCAATATCCGGAACAGTGGTTCTGGGTGCATCAGCGCTGGAAGACAAAGCCTTATCAGGCGTGGAAAATTGAGAATTGAGAATTGAGAATTGAAGACATCTGTTATTGTAACGACTTATAATCAGCCTCAGATGCTGAAAAAAGTATTGGAAGGTCTTTGTCATCAAAGCAGGCTGCCCGATGAAGTCATTGTCGCTGATGACGGATCAGGGCAGGAGACGATTGAAGTCATTAAGCAATTTATGACTGAGACAAAATATCCGCTTTTTCACATCTGGCAGGAAGACAACGGTTTCCGTGCTGCTGAAATCAGGAATAAAGCCATTAAAGCGTCGCAGGGGGATTATATTATTCTCCTTGACGGCGACTGTATCCCTGAAAAGCATTTTATCGGGGATCATGTTTTTCTCGCTGAAAAAGGCTTTTTCTTTCAGGGAAAGCGGGTTTTGGTGAGCAAAAGATTTTCTCCTGATTTTACTTACAGAGATGCAATCGCCGGATTCAGGCTGTTGAACCGTGTTTTGCGGCAGGATATTTCAAACAGCCATCATCTCATAAGACTGCCGTTTTTTCCGGCATTATCCTCAACGCGTCTGAGCGGCATACGCAGTTGCAACATGGGCTTTTTCCGAGAGGATGTTTTTGCCGTAAACGGCTTTAATCAGGATTTTGTGGGATGGGGGCGGGAGGATTCCGAAATCGTTGCCCGCTTCTACAAGTACGGGCTGAAGAAAAAAGAGCATCCTTTCATGGCTATCTGCTTTCATCTCTGGCATGAGAAAAATGACAGCCGGCATCTTGCCGTAAATGACGAAATTTTAAGAAAGGCGGTGGAATCCGATGAATACCGAATATCTAATGGACTGGTGCAGTAAAAGAATCGTCGCGGACGCACTTCATCTGTAGAGATTTGAACCCGCATTTTTAATTTATTACGGTAATAAGTGCTGAAAAAAAGAAGAAGGTAGAAAATCGGATCATGCCCAGCATAGCAGTTGTAAGAAGTACATATTCCCCTTACGGCGGAGTGGAAAAAGTAACTCTCACTATTGTCAGAGAATTACTTGATATGGGGGTAAAAGTCACTCTGCTGACTCTTCCCGGTCAGCACTGGCCTGTCGTTCATCCGAATCTTCAGATGGTTACTGCCGGTATCAGGTGGGGAAATCGTCTGTGGCAGGCATGGATATTCAATCATTTTGTGAATAAATATCTTTCAACTCATTCTTTTGATTGTATTTTTGCATTTGAGAGAGTTTCTCAGTTTACCCATTTCCATGCCGGAGGCGGGACCCATAAAACTTTTTTGAAAATAAAAAATGAAAACAGCAGTGTCATAGAGGCTTTATTCAGAAAAATAAGTCTGTTTCATGCCTATACTCTTTATCTTGAAAAAAAAGGTTTTTCCAATCCCGGATTAAAAAAAATCCAGTGCTGTTCCAAAATGGTACTGAATGATATTCAGGCGGATTACCGCTTGAATGCAGACAAACTTCAGGTTATTTATAACGGCATAGAATGGGATGAAATCGGTGAAACTTTTCGAAATCGCTTTATTATAGCTGATGAAATCCGTAAAAAGCATCAGATCAGTCCTGATTGGAACTGCCTGCTGTTTTTGGGAAGCGGTTTCTCAAGAAAGGGCTTGGATATTGCCATTGAAGGACTTGCAGCTTTACCGGACTGCTATCATTTGCTGGTTATAGGTAAAAATTCCTGCCGTGCTTATTTTCGTCAGGCTTTGAAGTCCGGCATTGCTCACAGGGTTCACTTTTTAGGATCCCGGGAAAAAGGATGGAGATATGCCTCTGTCTGCAAGGCATTGGTATTGCCTTCCTATTACGAACCTTTCGGACTGGCACCGGCAGAAGCCCATGCCATGGGAATTCCGGTTCTGGTCAGTGACAAAACCGGTTATGCCGAATGGATTCTGACAGGAAAAAACGGCGTTATTCTGCAATACCCCATGACAGGAGACCGTATCGGAAAATCTTTCTCCGAATTGGCTCGGATCATCGAGCATCCGGAAATGACCGCAGATGAAATTCGGAATCATGTCAGTGAATTAGACAACAAGATCATATATAAAAAACTTATCCGTGATTTTCTGATATTATAACATGCTTGATATTCCAACTAAAAAATATAATTACAACTATTTGATATTAAATCCGATTTTCTGTGTATTTGTGTTGGGATTTATTATCCGTCTCTATGCCTGTCACTACACTTTTATTATCAATTCAGACGGCGCATTATACATTCATCAGGCAAAAGCGATTTACTACGGACAATGGGAAAATCTGATATCCTGCGGTGTAACTTATCTGTCTAATTATCCTTTTTTTATTACGGGAGCCTATACGGTTTTCCATGAGTGGATTACGGCCGCAAAAGCGGTTTCATTCTTCTTCGGCTTTGCAGCACTGTTTCCGCTTTATCTCTTGTCAAAGCTTTTTTTTGATAACAAAATCAGTATGCTGATAACATTAATGTTTGCACTGACACCCGTGCTGGTCAGCATCAGTTCCGACGCGCTCAGAGAATCTGTGTATTGTTTTTTTCTGATACTCGGCTTATATCTTTTTGCAAAGCAGATGAACAAAACAAAGCCTCTTTTTCTTTTTATGAGCAATCTGTCTTTTCTGATGGCAACCTGGGCAAGAATAGAGGCTTCTTTGGTCATTATTGTTTCCTGTCTTTATATTCTGGCCACAGCGCAGGAAAAAAAGCTTGAGAAATTTATCGTTTTTGTCACACCGATCATAATCATAATTATATTTTCCATATACGGCACGATTCTTTTTAAGGGTATATCTGTAAACGATCTGCATCGGGTGGATGAAATCACCGCAAAATTTTCTGCGCCTGTTGTTCAATATCAGAATATTCGGCACAGATTGCAGGAATTGGAAAATGATTATCCTGATGAAACCATGAAGAATTTTTTTTCCAAAGCAAGGAACTGTGTATGGCTCATCGCTTTGGGGACATTGGTAAATAAATATTTGGAATCTTTTTTTTATCCGCTGTCCCTGATTGTTATCATCGGTTTTATCGGCATACAGGAAAAAATCAGAAGCGATTCCCGGATATTTTATTTTCTCCTTCTGACGCTTTCAGGCCTGATTCTTTTATATATTCATATATTGCATGTCTGGATCAGCGAATATCGTTTTTTTTCAATTGTAATATTCCCGTGTTCGGTTTTTGCGGGATTCGGATTGCAAAAGATAATTTCTTATCTGCAATACAAATGGAATCTGACAGATTCTGCTGCAATTTCAATTTGCTGCATTCTTATTTTGATTTTTGCCCTTCCCAAGGATTTAAGATTCAAAGAAACAGATAAAGCAGTTTTCAAAGAGATCGGCGAATTTATTTCCAAAAGAGAGGGAAACGAACATGAAATCATCATTGCAACTTCCCGGCAGACCCAGCGATGGATTTCTCTTTATGCCAACCTGAACTGCAAAGGGGCTCCCTGTCCTGAGCGTTTTGAGAAGTGCTGGGAGCTGTGGGCAAATGACTATGAAAATTTTATTCGGCAGATGAAACAGGAAGGCGTAACATATTTTTTATGGGATCAGAAATACTGGTCTCGGGAAAAGTTCGATATAAAATACATAGAAAAATATAAGAATCTTAAACAATTAGGAAAATGGTATCATCAGAATACAGGAACAATCATTCTTTTTGAGCTGGTATCTTCATGAATACATCTTTCTGTAATGATTATGCAGACTGAGAACTAAGCCCCAGGGTGGGCATTTCATGCCCGCCCTGCTGCTACCCAAAATGGCAGGAGATAAATATGGCCGTTTCAACTCCCAAAATATCTGCCGCGATTATCACGAAAAACGAAGAGGCAAACATTGCCGAATGCCTTGAATCCCTTTCATGGGCAGATGAAATTGTCGTTCTCGACAGCGGAAGCACTGACCGGACAATGGAAATCGCCCGAAAGTATTCCGACAAAGTTTTTGCAGAGCCGTGGAAGGGGCAGGGACATCAGAAAAACCGGGCAGTCGAACTCGCACAGGGTCCCTGGATTTTCTCCATAGATGCGGATGAACGCGTCACGCCGGAATTGGCGCGGGAAATCCGACATGCTGTATCAAATCCCTCCGCGAATGTCTATGCCATGCGCCGGAAGAATTTTTATAAAAATCAGTGGATTCGTTACGGGGGCTGGTGGCCCGACCGGGTAAAGCGTCTTTTCAGAAAAGGCGAAGCGCAGTTCAATGACCGCGTGATTCACGATTCGATTCAGACCTCATCACGGGTAGAAAGACTATCCAATCCTTTACACCATTACTCTTTCCGCTCAGTGGAGGATTTTCTGGATCGGGCATACTGGTACGCCGCGCATCAGGCGCGGGAGATGTATCGCGAAGGACGCCGGGCTTCGGCGTGGACAGCGATTTCTCATGCGGGGGCTGCGCTGTTTCAGAGCTATTTTCTGCGGCTGGGCTTCATGGAAGGCGGGGCAGGTCTTCTCATTGCCGTGTCGAACTTTGTCGGCGTATTTTACCGCTACATGATCCTGCGCGAGCTGTCGCTGCACGGCGAATATCCCATTCCCCGAAAATAAGCAGTGAAAATTCTCGCAAAGAAGTTTCTCGCAAAGAAGTTTCTCGCAAAGACGCCAAGTTCGCAAAGATAAAAAAGATAAGGGGATTGAGCGCAATGCAGCTTTTCCGCTTTTTTTACTTTGCGAACTTTGCGGACTTTGCGAGAACCTCTGTTTCTCGCAAAGACGCCAAGGGCGCAAAGATAAAAAAGATAAGGGGATTGAGCGCAATGCAGCTTTTCCGCTTTTTTTTACTTTGCGAACTTTGCGGACTTTGCGAGAACCTCTATTTCTCGCAAAGACGCCAAGGGCGCAAAGATTTATAAAAAAAGCTTTTCTTGGCGTCCTTTGCGAACTTTGCGAGAAACCTTTTTTATCGCCCGGATCAATACCCGCTTTCATTTGATTCGTTTTTTTGCAGGATACTGACAATTCCCTCAAGATAGGCATCGGCTTTGCTTTTATGGAACTTGCACGCGCCCGCGCCCCGATGTCCGCCGCCTTCAAATTTTGAAAGCATCAGTCCCACATTCACATTGCATTTCCGATTGAAAATGCTATGCCCTACACCGATGATAACCTTTTCTTTTTCTTCAGCATCATAGCGGATTCTGACATTCGCAATCGCATCGGGAAACAGCGAGTAAACCAGAAAACGGTTGCCGGAAGGCACTTCCGCAAGGGAACGGAAATCCGAAACCGAAACATGACCCTTTAACTGCGTATGCTTCTGTAAAAGCCTGTGATATGTTTTGTTCTGCAAAATCACTGAGGTGCAGCGCTCTTTAACTTCCGGGTCTTCAAGCACTTTGTCAATGTCAGATTTTCTGAACAGATGAATCAGCCTGTTCCAATACGGCGCATCTTCTTTCTTATGACTTGAAATCGTCATGGAAAGCATCAGATAGGGATAATTTTCAGGATGAAGCACTTCCTCCAGCGAAAGGTCTGCCGAGTCAATTTTATCGGTTTCTCTGACCAATTCGCTGTAATCTCTATGAAATCTGTCTTTATAATATTTAAAAATGACGCCGGCTGCCGAGGGCGCAATTTCAAACGCGCCCTGAAAGGCTGTGGTGATTCGGTTAGTATAGTGGTGATCAAACCACAGGCTGCAATTTTTGTGATAAGGCAGATTGGCGATAATATCGCCTTCCCGCACCTCTGCCAGACCTTTCTGCATTTCATTCGGCTCTACCCAGTTCACCGGTTCCGTCAAATCCAAAGCCTCATACAGCAGCGCAGCGCATATAATGCTGTCAAAATCCGCTCGTGTAACAATTCTCATCGTCGCCATCTGGAAGTCAGAGATTGAAAATCAGAGATTTTTCTGATTTCCAATCCGCTTTTTTAATGTATTTAAAAAAATAAGTATTGTATCACAATTTATATCTTATATGCAATTCAAAAATTTGTAATATTGACCGGACCCGTTGAAAAAAAGCGTTCTTAGCCCCGTATTAAAAATTCGGCAGCGGTGCAGAAGCAGTGATTCGGGAATGTCATTCTGATCTGATCTTATACCAATTCGCTTTCAAAAACGGTGTTCTCCGTAAAACCGCTTTACGATCTGAACTCGTAAAACCGCTTTTCAAGCGGTTTAAGCGATTTGAAAAATCGCTTTA
>JAIFKL010000139.1 GCA_020049595.1 Desulfobacteraceae bacterium | reverse complement strand
ACAGGTTTCGGCTGTGAAAACCGCTTTAAACAAGGCGCTGACAGAAACTGACCCGAAGAAATAAGTAGGGATTTTATTCCCTCTCCCCGAAGGGGAGAGGGGGAAGGCTCTTAATGGGATAAAGCCCGCCCGACAAGAATCCGTGCAATCTTTATAAACAGTGGTTGACATTTTATTAATTTTTTAAGAAAAAGGAGAATGTAAACATGAAGCCAAAGAGTCTGATGATGACAACAATTTTTTCCCTGTTCCCGTCGGTGTCGGCTTTTGCCGGGGAAAGCGCCCTCAATTCCGGGGATACGGCATGGATGATCATAAGCACGGCGCTGGTCATGGTGATGACCCCTGCCGGTCTCGCGCTTTTTTACGGAGGGATGTCCCGGTATAAGAATCTGCTCAACACCTTTGCCATGACAATTGTTGCATACTGTCTGGCAAGCGTTATCTGGATGATGTGGGGATACACCCTTGCTTTCGGACCGGACAAAGGCGGAATTATCGGAGGTCTGGATTATGTGTTCATGATGGGAATCGGCGTGCAAAGCCTTTCCGGCACCATTCCGACATTTGTTTTTTCACTGTTTCAGATGACCTTTGCCTGTATTACGGTCGCGCTTGTGCTGGGTTCTATCGTTGACAGAATGAAATTCTCTTCGTGGATTGTGTTCACGATTTTATGGGTGACATTCATTTACTGCCCCATCGCGCACTGGGTATGGGGCGGCGGCTGGATGGGAACCATGGGCGCGCTGGATTTTGCCGGCGGAACTGTCGTTCATATCAATGCCGGGGTTGCCGGGCTTGTGCTGTCCTTTTTTGTGGGAAAACGAATCGGATACGGCAAAGAAGCCATGTTTCCCTCAAGCGTTACGCTGACAGCTTTGGGCGCGGCGCTGCTGTGGTTCGGATGGTTCGGTTTCAATGCAGGCAGTCAGTTGGCTGCGGACGGCATTGCGGGTTCGGCTTTTCTTGTGACCAATACGGCAGCATCCACGGCTGCGCTTGCATGGATGGGCGCAGAATGGCTGCATACCAAAAAGCCGACGGTTCTGGGACTTGCCTCCGGAATTGTCGCGGGTCTGGTTGCCATCACACCGGCTGCCGGATTTGTGAATCTGCCCGCATCGTTATTAATCGGATTGGTGGCAGGCGTATTCGGCTTTTTCAGCGTTGCCATACTCAAGCGTAAGATAGGTTATGATGATTCATTGGATGCTTTCGGTGTTCACGGCATGTGCGGAACATGGGGCGCAATTGCGACCGGACTGTTTGCAAATCCGGCAATCACTGCGGGAAAAACAGGCTTATTCTACGGAAATCCGAATCAGTTGTGGATTCAAATTGTTTCAATCGGCGCAACCGCAGGTTTCACAGCCGTCGGCACGGTCATTGTGATTTATATCACCAAGCTGATTACCCGCGGCATTCGCGTGGAACAGGAAAATGAGATTCAGGGACTTGATGCTTCGATACATGGAGAACGAGCGTTTGAAATTGAATAATCTGTCAGGGGATTGAGAAAAGAGAAGCATTAAATTCTCAATTCTCAATTCTCAATTCTCAATTCTGAAAGGAGAAGTAAAATGAAAAAAATTGAGGCAATTATCAAGCCCTTCAAGTTGGATGATGTGAAAGAAGCGCTGAATGAAATCGGTATTCAGGGCATGACGATTTCGGAAGTAAAAGGTTACGGGCGGCAAAAAGGACACAAAGAAATTTACCGCGGGGCTGAATATGTGGTGGATTTTATCCCTAAAATCAAAATTGAAGTGGTTGTTGAAAATGACTGGGTTGACCGGGTGGTGAAAAAAATTCAGGAAGCCGCGAATACCGGAAAAGTGGGTGACGGAAAAATCTTTGTGATTCCGGTGGAAGAAGCGATAAGAGTCCGTACCGGCGAAAAAGGAAAAGACGCGATATAATAAAAACGGGTTCGGGGTCAGGGGTCTGAGGTTCGGGGGGCTTGTCCCCACGAACCCGGAACCTCGAACCCCTGACCTCTAACTTCCTAAATTCAAGGAGAAATTTTGATATGACACCGAAACAAGTATTGGAAATGGCAAAAGAGAAGCAGATAAAAGTCGTTGATGTCCGTTTTATGGATTTTCCGGGTGTGTGGCAGCATTTTACCGTGCCTATCGGCGAAGTGGAAGAGGGGAGCTTTGACGAGGGATTCGGCTTTGACGGTTCGAGTATTCGCGGATGGCAGCCCATCAATGCCAGCGATATGATGGTCGTTCCCGATCCTTCGACTGCAAAAATAGACCCCTTCTTTAAAGAACCGACGCTGGTGCTGATCGGAAATATTGTTGATCCGATCACACGGGAAGCTTACAGCCGTGATCCCCGCAATATTGCCATAAAAGCAGAAGCTTATCTCAAGAGTACCGGCTTCGGCGATACCGCATATTTCGGGCCCGAGGCGGAATTTTTTATCTTTGACGATGTTCGCTTTGAATCCTCGGCAAACAGCGCGTTTTATATGGTGGATTCTGTGGAAGGCATCTGGAACAGCGGCAGAGACGAATGCCCCAACCTCGGATACAAAACCCGGCATAAAGAAGGCTATGTTCCGGTGCCGCCCACAGACAAATATCAGGACATGCGGACAGAAATGCTGCTGACCCTGGAAGAACTCGGTATCACGGTGGAACGCCAGCATCACGAAGTCGCCACCGCAGGGCAGGCGGAAATAGACATGCGTTTCAAGTCTCTGGTGGAAATGGGCGACCAGTTGGTGTGGTTCAAATATGTGCTGAAAAATGTTGCCACCCGCCACAACTGCTCTGTGACATTCATGCCCAAACCGCTTTTCGGAGATAACGGTTCGGGTATGCACACCCATGTCAGTATATGGAAACAGGGAAAACCCCTTTTTGCAGGAGACAAATATGCCGGTATTTCTCAGGATGCGTTATATGCTATCGGCGGTATCCTGCATCACTGCAAAGCCCTTTGCGCGCTGACCAATCCCACGACCAATTCTTACAAGCGGCTGGTTCCCGGGTTTGAAGCGCCGGTCAATCTGGCTTATTCAAGCCGTAACCGCAGTGCCGCAATCCGTATTCCCATGTATTCCATGTCGCCCAAAGCAAAGCGGTTAGAGTTCAGAACGCCGGATCCCTCCTGTAACGGCTATCTGGCGTTTTCAGCCATTCTGATGGCAATCCTTGACGGTATTGAGAAGAAAATGGATCCGGGCGATCCCTTGGACAAAGACATTTATTCTCTGCCGCCCGAAGAACTGGCAAATGTGCCGACCGCGCCGGGTTCGCTGAGTGAAGCGCTGAAAGCTTTGGAAGAAGACTGCGAATTTCTGCTCAAAGGCGATGTTTTCACCAAAGATGTGATTGAAAAATGGGTCGCTTACAAAACAGAGCATGAGGTGCATCCGGTGACGTTGCGCCCCCATCCGCATGAATTTTTCCTGTATTATGATATTTAACAGATATTATGGGAAATAAAAATTTCCCGCATCTGATTTCAGCCGGGGCGCAGAGAATGCAGAAATTTGACAACTTTTGCCGTTTTTTTCTTTGCGTCCTTAATTCGGCAGGCTTACAACGACCTGCTCAGTAACCACTTTGACACGGTTACTGAGCCTGCCGAAGTACGGTTACTGAGCAGGTCGTTGTAAATTTGCGCTCAACTGCCCGCACGCGGCTGAAATATCCTGCCCCTTGCTTTCGCGGATCATTACCGTATAATTCTGTTTTTTCAGAATTTCCTGAAACTGCAAAATCACAGACTGTTCAGGTCTCAAAAATTCGCTGCCTTTATGCTCGTTAAACGGAATCAGATTGATTTTCGCTTTCACGGGTCTGAGAATTTCCGCAAGCTTTTTTGCCTGTTTCTCGCTGTCGTTGACGCCTTTTATCAGAATATATTCAAAGGTGATGCGCCGTCGGGGTTTCAGCCGAAAAGCTTTGCAGGCTTCAAGAAGCATTTCCAAAGGATATTTGCGGTTTATCGGCATCAGCAGATTCCGGGTCTCATTGTCCGCAGCGTTGAGGGATACTGCCAGATTCACATCGCTGTCTTTTCCCAGCTCGGAAAGACCGGGAACAAGCCCTGCGGTGGAAACCGTTACCCGCCGGCTTGAAATTTTCAGACCGGCATCGCCGTCGGTAATGATATTGACAGCCGCAATCACGTTCTTATAATTGGCAAGCGGTTCGCCCATTCCCATGAAAACAATATTGGTCAGCGGCGCGGGGTATCTCGTTCCCACGCTCCGCGTGGGAATGCCGCCTGAACGCTCCGCGTTCAGAATATCCGGGACGCGGAGCGTCCCTTCTGCATCAGGGGAGATGTCATTCTGAATATCCCGAACTTGGGCAATGATTTCGCCCGGGCTGAGATTGCGTGAAAAGCCGCCCTTTGCGGTCATGCAGAAAGCGCATCCCTGCGCGCAGCCCACCTGAGCGGAAATGCAGAGGGTATGATGGTCTTTTTCGGGAATCAGCACGCTTTCGATATATTTTCCGTCAGCCAATCGGAAAAGATATTTCCGGGAACCGTCCCGCGAGGTCTCAACGCGTGTTTTTTCAAGACGGGCAATGATAAAATGCTCGGAAAGCAGATTTCTGATGTCCTTTCCCAGATCGCTCATCAGATCAAAAGTATCTGTCTGCCGGACATAAACCCATTTCAAAATCTGAACGGCACGGTAAGGGGCGATTTCCCGGTCCCGGAGCCATGCTGCCAAGGCTTCTCGGGTTAAATCTTTGATGTCTGTTTTTGATGTCTGTTTCATTTTGCTTGACATACCATTATTAAAATATTAATTTCAAGATTTTAATGTATAAAAAACGGAACTGATTTATGTTTGATAACCTAAGTGACAGACTTGACAGTGTTTTTAAGAAGCTCAAAGGCCACGGCCGGCTCACGGAAAAAAATATCGAGGACGGTCTGAAAGAAGTTCGGATCGCGCTTTTGGAAGCCGATGTTCATTACAAGGTTGTAAAAAAATTCATCGCTGATATAAAAGAGCGTGCGCTCGGGCAGGAAGTGATGAAGAGCCTGACCCCGGGGCAGCAGGTCATCAAAATCGTCAACAGCGAACTTTCCGCGCTGATGGGCGCGCAGCATGAAGAACTGGAACTTTCGGGACCGGTTCCGATACCGATCATGCTGGTGGGACTTCAGGGCTCCGGTAAAACCACAACAGCAGGCAAGCTTTCGATTCTTCTGAGAAAAAAAGGCAGAAAGCCTTATCTGGTTCCCGCAGATGTTTACCGGCCCGCGGCAATCGAGCAGTTGAAGAAATTGGGGGAACAGTTGCAGGTGCCGGTGTTTCCCTCCGATCCGAAAAATGACCCGGTTCGGATTTGCACGGATGCGGTGACTGCCGCACTCAAAGCAGGCTGCGACACGCTGATTATAGACACCGCCGGCAGGCTGCATGTGGATGAACTGCTCATGGAGGAACTTTGCCGAATCAGGGATGCGGTGCATCCTTCTGACATTCTGCTGGTAGCCGACGCCATGACCGGCCAGGACGCGGTCAATATTGCCAAATCCTTTAATGATATGCTCAATATCGGCGGCGTGATTCTGACCAAGATGGACGGCGATGCCCGAGGCGGTGCCGCGCTTTCCATCAAAGCTGTCACCCAAAAGCCCATCAAGTTTATCGGCGTGGGTGAAAAGCTGAATCAGCTGGAGCCGTTTCACCCTGACCGGATGGCCTCGAGCATTCTGGGCATGGGCGATGTGCTGACTTTTATTGAAAAGGCGCAGTCGGTTGTTGATGAAGAAAAAGCCGCGGAGCTTGAAAAAAAGCTCAGAAAAAGCCAGTTCACATTGGACGATTTCCGGGATCAGATGATTCAGATACGGAAAATGGGTTCGCTGACAGAACTGCTTCACATGATTCCGGGTTTTGGCAAAAACAAGCAACTCAAAGACCTTGAAGTGGATGAAAAGGAATTGGTAAGAATAGAGGCGATCATCAATTCCATGACGCCGCAGGAACGCCATCAGTATTCCATTATCAACGGGAGCCGGCGCAAACGGATCGCAGGCGGCAGCGGTACAAGCGTGCAGGATGTGAACAGGCTTCTGAAAAACTACACGCAGGTTATGAAAATGATCAAAAAAATCAACAAAGGCGGGGTGCGCGGGATCGGCAAGGGCGTACTTCCTTTTTAGCAGGGACGAGGTTCGAGGACTGAGGTTCGAGGACTGAGGTTCGAGGACTGAGGTTCGAGGCATCTCCTCTGACCCCGAACCTTTATTTTCAATCATAATGGGAGAAATCATTGCATGGTTAAAATCAGATTGGCAAGACACGGCGCAAAAAAAAGACCTTTTTACCGGATTGTGGCTGCGGAGAGCGAATATCGCCGTGACGGCAGATTTATAGAAGTTCTCGGCACTTACAATCCTGTAGCAGAACCGGCACAAGTGCTTCTGAAAGAAGACAGGGTCCGGCACTGGGTGAAACAGGGAGCAATCCCCACGGACACGGTAAAAACCCTTCTGAAAAAAATCAAACCTTCGGAAACGCCTGCGTCCTGAGTATTGCAGAACAGACACGGAAGGCAGAAAAAAACAAAAATTGCTTTTGCTTTTTTGCGGTTTTAAGGTAACATTATCAGGAAAAAGACTTATCGTAATTATCTGTGCTGCGGGATGCGGCGACAAACCGCCATCCGCAGCCTATCCCAAATTCTCAACAGCCGACAAAGGGAGGCGGAGCTATGAAAGATCTGATCAAGTATATTGCACAGGCGCTGGTTGACAAACCGGAAGAGGTATCGGTTGCAGAGGTGGAAGGAAATCAGACCTCTGTATTGGAATTAAAAGTGGCAAAAGAGGATCTGGGGAAAGTCATCGGGAAGCAGGGCAGGACCGCCAGAGCCATGCGTACCATCCTGAGCGCCGCTTCTGCCAAAGTGAAAAAACGTACTGTATTGGAGATTATAGAATAAATTCGCTGGAGTGATGCAGCGATGTAGCGATGTAGGGCGGACACGCTGCGCTTAGTCCGCCCTACGGGCTTGAGATTATAGAATAAATTTACATCACCGCGGCTTCTGCGGTAAAGCGATTTTTTAAATCGCTTCAAAGCGAATTGAAAATTCGCTTTACTGCTGAGGGCAAAGCTGAAATTCAGGGATAAAAACATTACAGACAACCCGCTGACGGGTGAAAATCAAAGCAGATTGAATAAATCCGGTTTTCTCGCTATCGGAAAGATTGCGGGGGTTCACGGCATCAAAGGCGAAGTGAAAGTTTTTTCATATTCGGAATCTTCCTCGGTTTTTGATCCGGGAAAAGTTTTTCTCTGCCTGAATCCCCCGGACAGCAAACAGCCTGTTCTTTCAGACAAGCTTGTGCAGCATGAAATTATATGGGCAAAACCCCATAAACAGGGCTTTCTTGTGTCGCTGAAAGGCGTCGGCACCCGAGACGAAGCTGAGGCATGGGTCGGCGCCGAGTTTTTCATCGAAAAAGCAAGTCTCCCTGAATTGGAAGAGGGAACTTATTACTGGGAAGACCTGATAGGGCTTTCTGTTTTCACAGATGATACAGAAATTTATCTCGGCATCATCGAAGCGGTTTTTCCCACAGGCAGCAATGATGTTTATGTGGTAAAAGACGGGGACAAAGAAATACTGATTCCCGCGCTGGCGTCGGTGGTGACAGCAGTTGATCTTGAAAACAGCGTCATGCGGGTGAATCTGCCTGAAGGATTGTGAATACGGGATGAGCAGGGGTTGGGGTTCGTTCCTCACCCCAACCTACGGGTTACGGGTTTTCGTATAAATTGTAGGTTGGGGTGAGGCACGAACCCCAACAAAAACAGCCGATCAACAAATGAAATTTGCGGTTCTGACAATTTTCCCCGAACTCTTTGTTCCGTTTTGGGAACACGGCATCATCCGCCGGGCTGTTGAGGGGAACAAAATTTCAGCTTCAACGGTGAATATCCGGGATTTTGCAACAGACAGACATCACAGCACAGATGACAGTCCCTACGGCGGGGGCTGCGGCATGGTGATGAACGCGCCGCCCTTGGCTGCCGCGATTCGGGCTGTGAGAAGCGCAATGCCGGGGTCAAGAACCATTCTGACAACGCCCCAGGGCAGAGTGTTTACTCAGGATATTGCCCGTGAACTTGCAGAAAGCGAGGGGCTTATTTTTGTCTGCGGCAGATACGAAGGCATTGACGAGCGCATCTGTCAGGATTTCACAGACGATGAAATTTCCATCGGCGATTATGTTATGACCGGGGGCGAACTCGCGGCAATGGTGGTGATTGATGCGGTGACGCGTCTGATTCCCGGTGTGCTGGGCGGCGAAGATTCTGCACAAAAAGATTCTTTTTCCCAAGGTCTTCTGGAACATGCCCATTATACACGCCCCCGGGTCTTTGAGGGCTGCGAAGTGCCGGAAGTCCTGCTCTCCGGTCATCATAAGGAAATTGAGAAATGGCGATTGGAAAGCTCGCTGATACGCACCTTTCTCAAGCGGCGGGATTTGCTGAAAAACACAGCCCTGAACACACAGGAAACGGAAATTCTGAAAAAATGGTGTCTTGATATTGAAAACATCCTGCGCGCCCAATCTTTATCTGGCCCTGACCCACTATCCGGTAAACAATAAGCACGGCAATATCATCGCCTCGGCCGTGACCAACCTTGATCTGCATGACATTTCACGGGCTGCGAAAACCTACGGCGCACGCGCCTTTTATGTGATCACGCCGCTGACGGATCAGAAAGAATTGGTGGAAAAAATTGTGTCTCACTGGACCCACGGTATCGGTTCGACATATAATCCTGCCCGACGGGACGCACTGGAACTGATCCGGGTGAGAGATTCATTGGAAGACACGCTGGAACATATCCGCAGTCAGGAAAATGCGATTCCCAAAACCGTGGTGTGCGGGAAATGCTGCAAACCGGCGATCCGTTTCTTCTGATTTTCGGTACAGGCTGGGGGCTTGCACAAGAAGTTATTTCCGGAGCAGATTATATTCTGGAGCCGGTAAGGGGAAATACAGATTACAATCATCTTTCGGTGCGCTCTGCCGCGTCTGTCATATTGGACAGACTGCTGAGGTGATATGACGGAAAAATATAAATGTACAGCGATTTTTCAAATCGCTGCCTGATTAAACCGCACAGCAAATTAAAAATTTGCTTTACATTATTTTGAACATGGCGGAAAAATATAAATGTACAGCGATTTTTCAAATCGCTGCCTGATGAAACCGCACAGCAAATTAAAAATTTGCTGTACATTAATTTGCTTTACATTAAAATGTACAGCGATTTTTCAAATCGCTGCCTGATGAAGCCGCACAGCAAATTAAAAATTTGCAATACATTATTTTGCTTTACATTAAAATGTACAGCGATTTTTCAAATCGCTGCCTGATGAAGCCGTACAGCAAATTAAAAATTTGCTTTACATTATTTTGAACACGGAGGAAAAATATTATGGAACTTGTAACACGATTGGAACGGATGAATATGCGGATGGATATTCCCGATTTTATGCCGGGTGACACCGTTAAAGTTTATGTGAAGATCAAAGAGGGAGAAAAAGAACGGATTCAGGCTTTTCAGGGCATTGTCATCGGCAGACACAACGGCATGTCCAATGCCACCTTTACCGTGCGGAAAGTTTCTTACGGCATCGGTGTGGAACGTATTTTTCTGCTTCATTCGCCCGTTATTGAAAAAATCGAGCTGATTTCAAGAGGCAAAGTCCGCCGTTCAAAGATATACTATCTGCGGAACCTGAGAGGCAAAGCGGCAAGAATCAAAGAACGCCGGGTGAATTAATGTCACCCTTCGGCTCCCGGCAATTGAGCGGAGCCGAAATTGAGCGGAGCCGAAATTTCGGCTCCTCTGACAATATGCTGACTTTTGAAAAAAAAGCTGCCTGCAAAGGTTTTTCCGTAATTGCAGGCACAGACGAAGCCGGACGGGGACCCCTTGCAGGGCCCGTCGTGGCTGCCGCTGTTATTCTGCCGAATGATTTTCCGGTTTCCGGCGTCAATGATTCCAAAAAACTGACGGCGAAAAAGCGGGAATATCTCTATGACAAAATTTATGAACATGCTGTTTCAGTCGGCATCGGCATTGTTGATGCTGCGGAAATAGACCGCATCAACATCCTTCGGGCTGCCCTTCTTGCCATGTCTTTTGCGGTGGAAAATCTCAGTCCGCAGCCGGATTATCTCCTCATAGACGGCGCATTCCGAATCCCCTCACGCATTTCTCAGGAACCTGTTGTTCACGGCGACAGCCTGAGCCTTTCCATCGCTGCCGCTTCTGTGATTGCCAAAGTCAGCCGTGACCGCTTAATGGCGCAGTATCATACAGATTATCCCCGGTTCGGATTTTCAGCGCACAAAGGCTATCCGACCCCTGCCCACAAAGAAGCCATTCGGAAATTCGGACCCTGTCCCATTCACAGACTTACTTTCAAGGGCGTACAGGATTATACAGGATTATACAGGATTATACAGGATTATACAGGATTACAGGATGATGCCGGTAATTGAGCGAAGTCGAAATTAAGATTGAGAAGTGAGAAGTGAGAAGTGAACACTTTTATTTCTCAATTCTCAATTCTCAATTCTCAATTCTCACTTACAGGATGAAAGTTTATGTCGGATACTCGTCAGAAATTCGGTAAAGAATGCGAGTTTGCCGCACTCCGATACCTTGAAAAAAACGGATACCGCATTTTGGAGCAGAATTACCGCACCCCGCGGGGAGAAATTGACATTATTGCCGAGCAGGGCGATACCCTGGTGTTTGCAGAGGTCAAAGCCCGAAAATCGGAACGCTTCGGTCCCCCGAAATCCGCTGTCACGCCTGAAAAACAAAGAAAAATGTCCATGGCTGCCCTGCAATATCTCAAAGACAGAAACACTCAGAATCGGAAAGCACGCTTTGACGTGATAACGCTTTTTTTCCCGGCAAAAGAAAATAAGCCTCATATCGAATGGGTCAGAAATGCTTTTGAACTTTGCCTGTGATCAAGTTTTCAGGGGGCAGGTTGCAGGTGACAGGTTTGTCAGTTTCAAGTTTTCAGTAAACCTTCCCCCTTCCCCCTGATCCTGTATAATCCTGTAAATCCTGTATAATCCTGTACAATCCTGTAAATCCTGCATAATCCTGTATAATCCTGTATATTTCAGAGAAAATAAGTTGCGATAAACAACCAAATATGGCATATACAATATAGGACGGATTAAACGGGTTTGGGAAAGAGCTAAATCTTTAATAACAATTGCCATAATTCGTCAGAATTATTATCTAAATTATAGGCGGTGTTATGAGAATCGCATGTGAAAAATGCCTGACCGAATATGACCTTGATGATACACTGATCAGGGAAAAAGGCTCCAAATTCCGATGTGTGAAATGCAGACACATATTTACAGTTTATCCTCCTGAAATAAATGACGAAACAAGCCGGGCTGCCTTCGGCTCCGCTCAGGCAGCGGCTGTAAAAATTCCGGCAGATGACGGGACCCGAAAAGAAGACGGATTCCTTTCCGAAAATTCGCCGGTTTTCAAAATTATGGGGGAAAACAACTGTCCGCTCTATGAAACAGGAGATGAATTTTACTTATCGGACAAATCCTTTTTTGCCCCCCGAAACAAAGCGCCCTGTCTCATCCTTATCAGAGATATTGTCAACCTCCTTAAAAACCTGAAAGAAAAAGATACGGAGGACAGCGACGCTCCCCAATCCCTGTTTGAGTGCAGCGGCTGCAGCGGTATGATCCGCTTCGGGTATAAAAAAGAAAACAAACTGATTTCTGCTGATAAAAAATCCGAAGATTATATCAGCATTGTTGCCCGCTCTCTGAGCAAATTTTCAATTTTTCAGGCAGTTGAGGAACATTTAGTCAATGAATTCACTTCCTGTCTCAAATTTGACGAATTTGCCGTCAGTGATATTATCATCCGAAAAGGGGACCCGGGCAGGAGTCTGTATATTGTTGTTTCCGGGAAAATCGAAGTGGTGGGCGATGATGAAATGAGTCTTGCTTTTCTGGGAAAAGGAGAGGTTTTCGGTGAAATGAGCCTGCTTTCCGGAAATCCTGTCGGGGCAACCGTCAAAGCGGTCAAGCCGACAACCGTGCTGTATCTGGTTGCCAAAGATTTCAAAAAAATGATGAACAAATCCCCTTCTCTTCAGATGTATTTTACCCGTCTGCTTGCCGGCAGAATGGCGGAAATCAACACGGCAAGGTCAGAAGAATTTGCATCGGGAATGGCAGGGAAACTTTCAGAAATGCCGCCCTCGGAACTGTTTCAGACCTTCAACATGAACCAGAAAACAGGAGTGCTGACCCTGAAATTAGCCGATACCACCGCGTATCTTTCCTTCCGGGAAGGTGCGCTTGTCAATGTCAAATATGACGGAAAAGAAGGGGAGGAGGCTTTTTTTGAGCTGCTCAAGCTCAAGCGGGGAAGATTCAAATTTATTCCCGGGCTGTCGGCAGAAGAAATGAAAGCTCCGGAAGTGGGAGATTTTATGCACCTGCTGATGGAGGGACTCAGAAGGATAGATGAAGACGACAGACGATTCATCAGAACCGTGATACCGACTTTGGCAGACTGAGAATTCTAAAAGCATTGCATAAACATCTGATGTGTGATAGAGTGTTTCCTGTGAAAAAGGAGACAGAGTGAATGGTTTTTTTGGTGACTACTTTTAGCCGGGGCAGCCGGGGGCAACACCGCATACTGCCTGCGGCTGTACTGAAAATCCGGATGCCTGCTGTTATCATATTTTTTCTGTTCTCAGCTCTGTTCTCAGCTCTGGCAGTCTCTGCCGCACTGGCAGGAGAAATCAAAGATGATTATGCACAGGTCGAGATGAAGCGGCAGAAACTTGAAAAACAGCGAAGTCAGTATGAAGTCGTCCTCAGGGCACTGACCGCCCGGCGGATCAGTCTGAATCGGGCCCTCTACCGGTGCATCTCTCAGAAATGGGACCCTTCATGGGAAGCAGAACTTGAAGAAGCAAAAAAAATAAGAGAAACATTGGAAACAGAACGCCTCAGATTAGCCGATCTGCGGGTGACGCTTGACAAAATGCGTATGGAACTGGAAATCGGCAGGCTTGAAGCGGAGCGGCGTCACAGGGACAAAGGACAGGGTTCCGACTATGAAACAGAAATAAGAAATTACATGGATAACATCGTCAGCCAATATTTTTCCCGTCTGGAAAAAGAACTTTTTCCGGGATATAAAAAATATTTGTCCGGTATTGAAAAATATTTCCTGCTGCTGAAAAGGACCCTGGATGTGTGCATGAAACACAGACAGACAGAATGAGGAGGCTGATATCGCAGAAGAAATGCTGATACTTCTTTTTTACATCGGAGACGCCATGTACACAATCAAATGTGAAAATGTCAGAGAAATCGCTCCGATGGTGACGCTCAAGCCGGTCCCTCACCGGCCTGATTTTTTTGCCGGTTTTTTCAATTACCGGGGAACGGTTGTGCCGGTGATTGATCTGTGCCGGTTAATTCACGGCTGCCCCTGCCGGATGCGGCTGAGTACCCGGATCATTCTTGCGGATTATGCCGGAAAAGGAAATCGTACCGACACGATAGGACTGATTGCAGAACGGGTGACCGAAACGGTAAGAAAACCCAAAGACGCATTTGTTTTTTCAGGCAGCAGAGCGGCAACTGCGCCGTATCTGGGGGGGATTGTGATGGAGCAGAAGAAAATGATTCAGTATATAGACCTGAATCTTCTGCCGAACTGCATTGACTTTCTGCCCGAAGAAGAAGATAAATTGTAGAGACGCAATGACTGAGAACAGATGTTTCAGACCATCATAGAATCTTTACTGGAAGAAAAAACCGGACTGACCCCGGAAGCCGCGGGTGCTGAAAACCTCAGCAAAGCTTTCCGGCACCGGATGGCAGCCTGCGGTCTGTCGCCGGAAGATGAGGATTCCGGCACCGGCATGGCAGTTTATCTTTCCTATCTTCAGCATTCAAAAGAAGAATGGGAACATCTCATAGAAGCAGCCGTAGTTCCGGAAACATGGTTTTTCCGTAACAAAGCCTCTTTCAGCTTTCTGGGCGGATATGTCAGATTTGAATGGCTGCCTGCCCGTATCGCTTCCGGTTCCGCCGCGGGGGATGACACAAGGCTCAGGATTCTGTGCATCCCCTGTTCCACCGGGGAAGAACCTTATTCCGTTGCCATGACGCTTTCGGATATGGGATTGTCCGAAGAAATCAGAAAAGGCCGTTTCTGCATTGACGCCATAGACATCAGCGCAAAGGCTTTGCGCAAAGCAAAACTCGGCATTTACGGCAGGGAATCATTCCGGGGTGATGACCTGACATTCAGGGACCGGTATTTTGACCGGGTTTCAGGTACGGGAGACACTTTCATTCTGCACAGCAGGATAAAGAATATGGTCCGTTTTCAGACCGGAAATCTTGCAGATGAAAAGCTTCTTGCAGATGAAAAGCCCTACCACATTATTTTCTGCCGCAATCTGCTGATTTATCTGAGCGACGCGGCAAAGCAGCGGGCAATTTCCGTCATAGACCGTCTGCTGGCTCAAAACGGCATCCTCTTTGTCGGACATGTGGAGCGTCCCCTGATTTGCAGCTGCGCCAAAAAAACGCACTTCGTATGGATCCGTCAGGCAGGGGTTTTCGCCTGCCGGAGAGCCGGGGGCGATGAACATGCGGATGGTACCTGCGACAGTCTTTCCCCCCGCAGAAAGTTATCCCCGGGGCAAACCCCTGCCCCGGCTGACAGGTCAGCCCGCAGACAGATGCCGGCAGTTTTGATGCTGTCACGGGACAGCAATATCAGCCGTGTTCGGAAACCGGTCCCGGACCGCCGTTTGCCGACAGATGCCCTGTCCATGAACAGCAGCGGCACTTCGACAAGCTCAGTGACCGTAGCCGGAGAGATCATTTCCGATGAGCCGTCACCTCCCACGCTGCTGCACAGCGCTCGGAAATTGGCGGATCAGGGCAATCTGAAAGAATCGCTTGAACTGTGCGAAAAATATCTGACAGAAGACCCCTTTCATGTTCAGGCGCATTTTCTGACCGGTCTGCTTTACAATGCCGGCAATGACGATAAGCGGGCTGAAGAATATTTTAACAGAACCGTTTATCTGGATCCGAATCACCATGAAGCCCTGAGTCATCTGGCGCTTATTATGGAGCGTCGGGGAGAGCGTGAGAGGGCGCAGCATTTTCATTACCGGGCGCAGCGGATTCTTGATAAAACCGGCGATGAGTGAGCAGGGAGCTTGTCGGAGTACTGACTTATGAACCGAACAGACTCGAAAGTTATTGAAATTCACAGTACCCGGGCGGAAACACAGAATCCGCTGTCTGAAATATGCTGGAAAACCGTCGGCGTATGGGGAAATGTGAAGCCGCGCTGTCCCAATCTGGAAAAGGTTATCCACTGCCGGAACTGCGAAATTTTCATCTCCGCAGGCAGAAATCTTCTTGAACGTGACATGCCGGATGAATATAAAACCGAATGGACCGAAGTCATGTCCGCCGAAAAAGAAGACGACCTGCCGGGAACTGTTTCTGCGGTTGTTTTCCGTATCGAAGAAGAATGGCTCGCGCTCCGCACAACCGTATTTTCGGAAATCATCGCTCCGGAAAATCTCCGCAGCCACAGCCTTCCCCATCGCAAAAATCCGATACTCATCGGTGTTGTCAATATTCACGGTGAGATACAACTGTGCATTTCTCTCAAAGAACTTTTGGGGATAGAGGCGGGTTATCCGGAAAAACAGGAAAAGCCCGCAACGCATCATCGGGTAATGGTGCTGAACAGCAGCGAAGGACAGTGGGTTTTTCCGGTCAATGAAATTCTGGGAATTTACCGGATTCATCCGAATATGTTTCAAAATGTGCCGGTAACTGTTGCCAAAGCCCAGTCAACTTTCACCAAAGGGCTTTTTCATCTGGAAAACCGACAGGTTGCACTCTTAGACGATGACCTTCTGCTTTACAGTCTGAAAAGGAATTTGCAGTAATTGAGAAGTGAGAAATAAAAGTGTTCACTTCTCACTTCTCACTTAAAAGACCGATGCCAACCATCAACGGACAGGATTTAAGCAATTTTTCCATGATAGACCTTTTCCGGTCTGAAGTGGAAGTTCACGCAGCAACACTGAATGAGGGGCTGCTGGCTTTGGAAAACGACGCCGGCGACCGCAAACCCCAGACCGTTGAGTCGCTGATGCGGGCTGCCCACTCCATCAAAGGCGGCGCCAGAATTGTTGATCTGGACGCGGTGGTCAAACTGGCGCATACCATGGAGGACTGTTTTGTCTCGCTTCAAAAAGGCGAAGGCGCACTGTCCGCAGGCTTGAAGCCCTATCATATTGATACCCTGCTCAAAGCCGTTGACATGATCTCACGCATAGCTGAAATCGCAGACACGGGCATGGAAGAATGGCTGTCTGCTCATCGTCAGGAGATTGACAGTCTGCTTGCCTCCATGTCCCTGATCCTCAGCCAGGAAGATAAAACCGCTGCGGTTTTGCCCCCCCTTTCGCCGAGACCCTCGCCGCCCCCGGTTCGGAAACCTGACCCGGAGCCTCAGTTATCCGCATCGCCGGTCCCGCCCCCTGATTTGTCCGGGACTGATCTGCACGGGAACCCCCCCGCGGCAGATGAAAAAAGCCCGGTTCTTCACGCTCCCGCACCGCACCGGGCAGAAGTGTCAGGGCAGGAGAAAACCCCTGACCCCTCACCCCTGACCCCTCACCCCCTTACAGAGCGTCCCCCTGCGGATTACGGACAGCGGCAGGGAGAAAAAGACCGCATGATTCGGGTGACGGCTGCAAAGATCGAGCGGCTGATGGCACTTGCCGGAGAAGTGACCGTGAGCGTCCGCTGGCTGCCGCCTTTTTTCAAATCGCTGTCAAAATTAAAGAAAAACCAGGGCGAACTGCTTGTCCTGCTGGAAAAGATGCAGGAAATGCTGGCAGAGATTCGCCATACCGACAAATTCTCAATTCTCAATTCTCAATTCTCAATAGTCCCCCTTCTGGCTGAAATGTCGCAGCGGGCAAGGGTAAAGTCAAAAGACAGCCATCATTATCTCATAGAGAGTCTGAATCAGTTGGAACTCTACACCAATTCCTCGGAAAATCTTTCAGACCGTCTTTACCACGAGGTGATACGGGTGCGGATGCGTCCTTTTGCAGACGGCATCAGGGCATTCCCCCGGGTGGTTCGGGATATGTCAAGAGAACTGGGAAAAAAAGTGCAGCTTAAAATCATCGGTGAAGCTACAGAAGTGGATCGGGATATTCTGGAAAAATTGGACGCGCCGCTCAACCACCTGCTGCGGAATGCCATAGACCACGGCATTGAGTCCCCGAAAGACCGGCTCGCCGCGGGAAAGCCGGAAACAGCGACGCTGACTGTTGAAGCCGCGCACCGCTCCGGCATCCTCATGATTACCGTTTCCGATGACGGCAGAGGCATCCATCCGGAACAGTTGCGCAAAAAAATTCAGGAAAAAGGACTGGCAAATGAGGAAATGATTTCACGGCTCACAGAATCCGAACTCACGGATTTTCTCTTTCTCCCGGGTTTTTCCACCCTGGATTCGGTCTCGGAAATATCTGGCAGGGGTGTGGGTTTGGATGTGGTGCATTCTATGGTTCACGAGGTTGGCGGCGTGGTCAGAGTGACCTCCCGCCCCGGAAAAGGGCTGAGTTTTTCCATGGAACTGCCGCTCACACTTTCCGTGGTTCGGACCTTTCTGGTTGAAATTTCAAAAGAACCCTACGCCTTTCCCCTTGCCCGCATTGACAGATGTCTCATTCTTGAACGGAAAGACATCGAAACTGTGGAAGACCGGGAATATTTCATTCTTGATAAAAAAAATATCTCGCTGGTGGATATTCACGATATTCTGGAAATTGAAAAAACACTCTCCGCGCCTGCCGATGACTCGGAAAATCTGCTCAAAATCGTGGTCATCAGCGACAGACTTCATTCCTACGGTCTGGTGGCAGATGATTTTCTGGGAGAATGCGATCTGGTGGTGCGCCCTTTAGACCGCCGGCTGGGAAAAATTCCCGACATCAGCGCTGCTGCCGTTATGCTGGACGGTTCGCCCGTACTGATATTTGACACCGAGGATCTGGTACGCTCTGTTGACAGCGTGCTGACCGGCAAACGCCGTCTTGCCAAAATCGGCAGGCAGTCTGCGCCCGGGGCCGGCAAAAAAGAAAAACACATTCTGGTGGTGGATGATTCCATCACGGTGCGGGAAATGGAGCGCAAGCTGCTTGAAAGCCGGGGGTATCAGGTGGAGGTTGCGGTTGACGGCATGGATGCCTGGAATCTGCTGCGGATTGCCACCTACGACATGGTGGTTTCCGACATTGATATGCCCCGGATGAACGGTTTTGAACTGATTACGCAGATCAAACAGCATGAAAAACTCAAATCATTGCCGGTGATGATTGTCTCATATAAAAATAAAGAAGAAGACCGTCTGCGGGGACTTGAGGCAGGCGCAAATTATTATCTGACCAAGAGCAGTTTTCAGGACAATTCTTTCATCGAAGCGGTGGTTGATCTGATCGGGGAAGCCTGATTTTAATTGAGAATTGAGAATTGAGAATTGAGAATTGAACACAGCAGAACACAAGCCTCGTAGAGGCGTCATATTTGTAGCGCGACATATTTGTAGAAAAATGCCGCCCCCGGATCCCCGAACTCCGTAGGAGTGAAATATTTCTGCGGGATGCTACACAAATATTTCGCTCCTGCGGATGCTGCAAATATGACGCACCTACGGAGCTTATACCGATTCGCTTTCAAAGATCGGTCTTTTCAGATCGTAAAGCGCCCGGCTTAAAAAATCGCTTAAACCGCCTGTAAAGCGATTTTTCAAATCGCTTAAACCGCTTGAAAAGCGCCGAAGCTTAAAACAGATACGGAGAACTTTCAGATGATCGTAAATCGCCCCGGCTTAAAACAGATACGGAGAACACCGTTTTTGATAGCGAATTGGTATGAAAATTGAGAATTGAGAAATAAGAAGTGTTCAATTCTCACTTCTCACTTCTCAATTACAGAAGGGATACAGTAAAAAAATGAAACTGAATCTGACAATAAGACGAATGCTGACAGGATTGGTTTTCACAGGCGTGATCGTGATCTGCACACTGTCCGGGATTAATATCGCTTCAAATATCGGACTGATGAATACCCAGAAACAACTGACCGAGCTGGTACTGCCCCTGGATGCTGCAACACAGTCGCTCAAGGCAGCCGCAGCAGATTTCAGTCTCCGCAGTTACGCGGTCCGGCAGGCAGATTCCCCGGAAGCATTGGAGAAAATCTCTGCCCGCAAACAAATGGAACAGGCATTTTCCTCCGGAATCCGCCGTCTGAAAGAACTGGCCGGAGAAGCCAAAAAAATTCACCATGCCAGGAAACTGCCCGAATCTGTTGCGGAATTGGAAAAACTTTACGCACTTATGCTGGAAAAAGACAATGCCGTGCAGGTGAAGGTGCAGGAGGGTCTCAACTTGTCGAAAAGCCTGAGCGAACAGGCAACTGTGCTGGATACAACTGAAGAAGAATTATACAGAAATTCGGAGATATTGTCGGAAAAAATATATGCCGCTTTCCGCAAACAGGATGAAAAGACAAATACCGGCGCGGTCCCGGATTCGTCAGACATTCGTGAAAGACTGGCGGATATCAGACTGGCGGCTGTTTCTCTGAGCAGTTGCGGCAGACAGATACTGCTGGCAGGGGATGCGGATAAAATCGCCGAGATCGGAAACGATAAAATCGCAGCCGGCATCGGACATATTGAAGAATCGCTGAAAACCCTGTCCGCCGCTATTAACGGAATTTCCCAGCACTCCGAACAGAAAGATTTGCAGACCCTCCTTGATGCGGCACAAAAAAATTTCAGTCTCCTGGAATCGCTGCTGGTCAAAGGAGACAATTCAATTGCACAACTGCGGACCCTGCGGATTGCACAGCAGAAAAGCATTCACGCTTTCAGCGAAGAATTGCAGACATGCGCGGATTTGCTTACCGCGGGTCTGAAAACCGTACAGTCTGCCTCGGACAAAGTTCGCAGTCTTGCACAGCAGGAAGCGGAAAGGGTCAGCAGAGGACTCAGCAATATTGTATGGACCGTGGGACTTTTTTCTGTTGTTTTCATGCTGGGCGCGGGCTGGCTCATTGCAAGGCGGATTCTCATTCCCATCAACAAAGCCGTGTCTTTTGCCGATGTCATTTCAAAAGGAGACCTGACTGCCGAAATTCAGAAAGAGCATGATGATGAAGTCGGAAATCTGGTGTCCAAATTAGGCGAAATGGCGCATAATCTCAATTCTCTGATCGGACAGGTTCAGCGTTCCGGGATTCAGGTCACATCTTCGGCAACAGAACTTTCCGCCACATCCCGGCAGCAGGAAGCGGTGATGAGAACCCAGTTGGAATCCACCAATTACGTGCTGAAATCTGTGGGGGAAATTTCCAATGTTTCCGAAGAATTGGTAAAAACCGTCAGAGAAGTGGCTGCGATGTCGGATCAGACCGCAGAATTTGCGGCAAAAGGACAGACAGACCTCGGACAGATGGAAGAGGCAATGCGGCACATGGAAAATGCTTCGAAATCCATTTCCGGCAAATTGGAAGCCATTAATGAAAAAGCCGCAAATATCACCTCTGTTGTCACGACCATCACCAAAGTGGCGGATCAGACCAATCTTTTGTCTCTGAATGCGGCAATCGAAGCGGAAAAAGCCGGTGAATACGGACGGGGCTTTACGGTGGTGGCAAGGGAAATCCGCAGGCTTGCGGATCAGACCGCGGTGGCAACTTTGGACATAGATCAGATGGTTCAGGAAATGCAGTCTGCCGTGTCTGCGGGCGTGATGGAAATGGATGCTTTTATAAAAGAAGTTCAGCGCAGTGCGGAAAATGTGGGCAAGATCAGTATGCAACTGTCCCGGATTATCGAGCAGGTTCAGGCACTTTCTCCGAGTTTCGAAGGGGTGAACGGGTCCATGCAGTTTCAGTCTGAAAACGCGCAGCAGATCAACAATTCCATGATGAATCTGAGCGAGGAAATGCAGCAGACAGTGGATTCGCTGCGGGAATCTTTTATGGCAATCGAACAGTTGAACGATGCGGCAAGAGGTTTGCAGGACGAGGTATCGAGATTTAAGGTGATGTGAATAAATTGAGAATTGAGAATTGAGAATTGAACACTTCTTATTTCTCAATTCTCAATTCTCAATTCTCAATTCTTATGCGAATCGCCATCGTAAACGACTTAGCCATTGCACGGGAAACCCTGCGCCGGATTATCCTCAGCGTGCCGGACCATGATCTTGCATGGACCGCTTCAGACGGTGAAGAAGCCGTGAGGAAAAATGCCTCAGACAGCCCGGACCTGATTCTGATGGACCTGATCATGCCGAAAATGGGCGGCGCGGAAGCAACTCGTCGGATTATGACAGACCCAGCACCGAACAATCCCTGTCCCATCCTGATAGTGACCGCGACAGTGGGCAGAAATGCTGCAAAAGTTTTTGAGGCTATGGGACACGGCGCGCTGGATGCTGTCAGTCTCCCCATGATGGGAGAGGGCGCGGAGGCGCAACACAGCCGCGAAGCACTGTTAAGAAAAATCAATATTATCGAAAGGCTGCGCCGAGCCACTGCCAATATCACCGTTCCCCTGTCTGTCAGGCAGATGCCCGTTGTCGCAACGGTTCCGCCGCTGGTGGTGATCGGCGCGTCCGCAGGGGGGCCCAAAGCGCTGGCACAAGTGATCTCTGTTCTGCCGGGAGATTTCCGGGGGGCTGTCGTCATTATTCAGCATGTGGATGAAAAATTTTCAGCGAGTCTGGCAAAGTGGTTGGACGGACAAAGTGCTTTGCGGGTGGCGCTGGCGTCCCGGGGCAAAAGACCCGAGGCAAACCGGATATATGTTGCCGGTACAAACGATCATCTGGTACTCATGCCTGATCTGACATTTTCCTATTCTTCAGAATCGCCGGACACGCCCTTTCGTCCCTCGGCGGATGTTTTTTTCAAAAGTCTTGCCAAATATTGGCCAGTCGGTGAGATGATGAGGTCAGGGGTCAGAGGTCAGGGGCCAGAGGTCGGGAAACAAACCCCTCACCCCTCACCCCTCACCCCTCACCCCCCCATCGCCATAGTGCTGACCGGCATGGGCAAAGACGGTGCACAAGGTTTGGCAGCGCTGCGGCGCTGCGGCTGGCATACCATTGCCCAGGATGAAGCAAGCAGCGTGGTTTACGGTATGCCGAAAGCCGCCAAAGAACTGGGGGCTGCGGTAGAAATCCTGAATATCATCGAAATCGGTCCTTCAATAGTCCGAAGGCTGCGAAACGGTTACTGATACCAATTCGCTTTCAAAAACTGTGTTCTCCGTGTCTGTTTTAAGCCCGGGCGCTTTTCAGGCACCCGGCTAAAATCAGACGCGATTTGAAATCTGTTTTTATTACGGTCTGAATCTGTTTTAAGCCGGGCCGATCTTTGAAAGCGAATTGGTATGAGCTACTTCGACAGGCTCAGTAACCTTGTCGGAGCGGTTACTGAGCTTGTCGAAGCGGTTACTGAGCTTGTCGAAGTATTTCTGGTAGTGGTGCAATAATGTAAAGTTGTCAAATCTCAAACTCGGAATCACTACTATTGCCCGAAGCAGGCAACATGGTTTTTTTATGCAGAAAAAGCAGAAACCCCCTCTCATATATGAAGAGAGCCGTCATCGCGTAACCGTGCTGCTGGTGGACGATCAGATGATGATCGGCGAAGCGGTCCGCCGGATGCTGGCTGATGAGAAAGACATTGACTTTCACTACTGTCAGGACGCGACGCAGGCAATCAAAATGGCCCAGGTGCTGTCGCCTACCGTGATCCTGCAGGATCTGGTGATGCCGGAAATCGAGGGCCTGACGCTGGTGCGGTATTTCCGCGCCAACGAAAGCACCCGGGATGTCCCGCTCATTGTGCTGTCAAGCAAAGAAGAACCTCTCACCAAAGCCGAAGCCTTTGCCCTGGGGGCAAACGATTATGTAGTCAAACTGCCGGACCGTCTCGAACTCCTTGCCCGTATCCGCCATCATTCCAAAGGCTATATCAATCTTTTGGAAAGAAATGAGGCATATAAGTTTATCCGGGATACCTTCGGCAGATTTCTTTCCGATGACATTGTTGACAGCATTCTGGACCCCGAAAGACTGAAACTCGGCGGAAAAAAAGAGAGAATCACCGTGATGATGAGCGATTTGCGGGGATTTACCGCTATGAGCGAGCGTCTGCCTGCTGAAAATGTCGTGAGCATCATCAACAACTATCTGGGAACCATGACGGAAATTATCCTGAAATACCGGGGTACGATTGACGAATTTATCGGGGATTCGATTCTGGCGCTTTTCGGCGCGCCCATTCTTCGGGAGGATGACGCCAAACGGGCTGTTGCCTGTGCGGTGGAAATGCAGACGGCAATGGAGAAAGTGAATGAATGGAATCGGAATGCGGGCTATCCGGAAGTGCTTCAGGGCATCGGCATCAATACCGGGGATCTGGTGGTGGGCATCATCGGCTCGGAAAAGCGTTTCAAATACGGGGTGGTGGGGCGCAATGTGAATCTGGCGTCGCGCATCGAATCTTACACCCTGGGGGGGCAGATTCTGGTTTCGGAAAGCACGCTGGCAGACTGCGGTCCCATTGTGAGAATTGACAATCAGATGGAAGTGCTTCCCAAAGGGTTCAAAGACCCCATCACGATTTATGAAGTGGGGGGCATCGGCGGGGAATACAGCCGCTTTCTTCCGGAGAAAAAAGAACCGCAACTGCTGACACTGCGGCAGTACCTGCCGGTGCGCTTTACCGTGCTTGCCGGGAAACATGCGGGAGACAGACAGTTTGAGGGCAGCGTTGCAAAAGTGGCAGCCGAGGGAGCGGAAATTCTTTCAGACATGGTTCCGGACAAGCTGACCAATCTGAAGATTTCGCTGTTTGATGACGAGGGCGGCTATGAAATCACAACGGAAATATACGCCAAAGTCATCCGCAACGTATCGGATTCTCCTCCGGCGTTCCGAGTCAGTTTCACTTCCGTCCCTGCGGAAGCAAAAGCCTTTTTCAAATACAGATATAATTTTTAGGGGGTCAGGGGTCAGAGGTAAGAGGTCAGGGGTTGAAGCCTCTGACCTCTTACCCCTCACCTCTCACCCCCAAACAAGGTTTGGCCAAATGAAGATCAAGTTCATCGGTGTGGGTTCGGCTTTCACAACGTCTGAGTATTATCAGTCCAACATGCTGATCAGCGCCGCAAACGGCAAACATCTCCTGCTTGACTGCGGAACCGACATCCGCTTTTCTCTGAGCGAAGGAAATATTCACAATGAACATATTGACGCGGTCTATATCTCGCATCTGCATTCGGATCATATCGGCGGAATGGAATGGATGGCATTTAAAAGCTATTTTGATCCCAACCGCAGACGCCCCAGGCTGTTTATGGAAAATCATCTCATGCACGATATGTGGAATTACTCACTCAAAGGCGGTCTCGGGTGTATTGAAGGAAAAGGAATGCACCTGACCGATTATTTTGACTGCAAGCCCGCGGATGAACAGGGCGATTTCTTATGGGAAAACATTCGTTTTTCATTGGTGAAAATGCCTCATGTCATCACCGGATACAAAAATTTCTACAGCTACGGACTGCTCATTCAGGATGCGGACAAAAAGGGACCCGCTGCATTTATCACCACAGATACGCAGTTTGAACCGCATCTCATTGATATAATTTCAAAAAAAGCGGAAGTTGTTTTTCATGACTGTGAAACCGCTTCTTTCAAAAGCATTGTCCATGCCCATTACGATGACTTATGCACGCTGCCGCCCGAATTGAAAAAGAAAATGTGGCTTTATCATTATCAGCCTCATCCGGCGGTTCAGGCAGATCATGACGGCTTTGCCGGCTTTGTGAAAAAAGGACAGGAATTTGTGTTTTGATCTTTTTTTGTCTCTCTGCACTGTTTTTTTCTTTGAGGCACAGGCTGAAAACTTATGCTTCAAGGATCGTATCCATGGAGTAAGAAGGGGCGGCAGAGCAGGGCGGACATGTCTTTTTATTAAAAGCAATGCCCGCCCTGCGTGTTTGCGGGAGATAAAACCGAATCGGAGTATTGAAATGGAAATAACTACCGACATCTATCTTGGAGACAGCATGGAGCAGTTAAAGCAGCTTCAGGATAATTCTGTTGATCTTATCGTGACATCGCCGCCTTATGCGGACCAGCGAAAAAACACTTACGGCGGTATTCATCATGATAAATATGTGAAGTGGTTTCTGCCTGTTTCCGAGCAGCTTTTACGTGTTCTCAGACCGACAGGGACATTTATTTTAAACATCAAGGAAAAAGTAGTTAAAGGAGAGCGCAGCACTTATGTAATTGAACTGATTTTGGAAATGCGTAAACAGGGCTGGCTCTGGACAGAGGAATTCATCTGGCATAAAAAAAACTGCTATCCCGGAAAGTGGCCGAACCGTTTTCGCGACGCGTGGGAAAGACTGCTTCAATTCAATAAAAACCGCAAATTCAATATGTATCAGGAAGAAGTCATGGTGCCGATGGGCGAATGGGCAAATTCAAGACTGAAAAACCTTTCCGAAACCGATAAAATCCGTGATACTTCAAAAGCAGGGAGCGGGTTCGGCAAAAACATATCAAACTGGCTTGACAGGGACAAGGCTTATCCGACAAATGTTTTGCTGATGGCAACCGAATGCAACAATAAAAATCACAGTGCGGCTTTTCCCGAAGAACTGCCCGAATGGTTCATCAAGCTTTTTACAAAAGAAAAAGATACGGTTCTTGACCCGTTTATGGGTTCGGGAACAACACTGATTGTCTCAAGCCGAATGAGACGAAATTCAATCGGTATTGATATCGTTCCTGAATATTGCGAAATGGTCAGAAAGAAACTGAAACCCGCTGAGTTATATTTATTTGAACGAGAGGCGGCTTATGAAAAAGCTGAAAATGAAAGCAGTTGCGAATATACTCTGCAAAGATAACGGCGGAATTGACTGGGAGAAATTAGTCAGATTTAACTCCTCAAAGGAAAAGTGATATTTTCAAAAATGATGAATCGTCATATCAGCGCTCAGGAAAAGAAACTTGTTGAATTTACAACCATGCTTTGCGGGAACCGTATCCTTATCCCCTCCTTTCAGCGTGAATTTGTGTGGGACAAAAACAGCATTGTCAGACTCTGGGAGAGCATCTATCGCTTCTATCCTATCGGCAGCATCCTTTGCTGGGAAACAGACATCTGCCTGAATATTCACCGTAAAATCGGCGGATTTATTTTTGAAAACGAGGGATCAGCCTCGGAGAAATCAAACCGGCGCCTGTATATTCTGGACGGACAGCAGCGGGCAACGGCATTGATGATGCCGCTGCGGAGCAGTGAGGCAAAAGTCAGGGCGCAGAGAGATTTTGACTACAGCCTCTATTTTGACGCAACGGACAGAAGTTTCTTCTTTGCCGAGCAGTTCAATCGCCGAAAGCGGAATGTCAACCCTGCGTTTCTGATACGACTCAGCGACATGCTGACGGACAGCAGCCAAATCACAGAACGTGTTTTGCGTGAATCGGGGAGCAATCCGATGATAGAGAAAAATGTCAGGCAGTTGGCTCGTGTTTTCTCAGACTATAACTTATCATTAATCCATATCAAAGGATTCGACATCCCTGCGGTGCGGGAAATCTTCGAGCGCATCAATCAGGAAGGAAAAGAGCTGAGTTCGATGGATATTATGATCGCAAGGACTTTTCAGAATTATGAGTATTTGGTTGAGGAGGATTTCTGAACAACAAGATTTGACAACTTTTGAAAAGTTGTCAAAATTTTTTTTATATCGCTTATGGACTTGTACTGTCAAGCACGGTGAGGCATATTCAGATCAGAAATGATTTTTTTTACTTGATTCATATGAGATGCCGCTTTTGCGACCGGAACGGCCGTCAGGGAGGTGCTGAAGTGAAAATGAAGTCTGTTTTCACTCCGTGCCTGACAATGATTCGGACCGGTATGCCGTTTCGCATTCCGGAACAGAAATCCGATCTGAAACCGGGCTTTGCAATATCGGTATATTAGAAGGTTCAGTTATTCCTGAAGATGAAGAAAATGAATAGAATCAGTTAATTTAGACACGTTGCAAATTATTCAGCAAGGTTTTCGTTGCCGACAAGCTTTCAGATACCAATAAAGCACAATTAAACAGCCTGAAAGTCGAATGGGTTGAATTACGCAATGAA
>JAIFKL010000343.1 GCA_020049595.1 Desulfobacteraceae bacterium | reverse complement strand
ACATTTTCAAGCACTGTCATATTCGGAAACAGACGTATATTCTGAAAGGTCCGCGCCAGTCCTATTTCTGTGACAAGATTCGGTTTCAAGCCGTTGATGCGCTTCTGTTTCTTTCCGGGAGGCGAGACAAAAACATCGCCGCCGCTCGGATCATAAATACCTGTGATACAATTGAAAAATGTCGTTTTTCCCGCGCCGTTGGGACCGATAAGGGCGACAATCTCTTTTTCCCGAATGGCGATTTCCACCTGATCCAAAGCCCGCAATCCGCCGAAATTCATAGATAAATTTTTAACTTCGAGTATGTTTTCCATATTGCTTTAGCTTTCAAAATCCTGATTCGTCCAATGTCTGAACCTTGATTAAAGGATTAAAAGATTAAAGGATTTCTGTTAAATTCCGAAAGATATCTCCGGAATGCGCTGTCTGTTTAAGCCCGGACGGACGCGGAGCGTCCGCTCTGCATTCCCACGCAGAGCGTGGGAACGAGAAATCCTGAAAATCCTGTTTAATCCTGAAAATCCTGTTTAAATTGGTAGGTTCGGCGCACATTGCTGACCAAGCCCTGAGGGCGGAACACCATCATAACGACCATAATCGCGCCGAAAAGCAGCATTCTGTAATCGGAAAAAGCCCGCAGATATTCGGGCAGAAGAATCAGCAGCATCGCGCCGAGAATAACGCCGAGAATCGAACCCATGCCGCCCAGCACCACAATGGACAGAATCATTGCCGATTCGAGAAAAGTAAAACTTGCAGGATTCACAAAGGTCGTTTTTGCCGCAAAAATAGCGCCTGCCATTCCCGCCCATGTCGCGCCCAGTGCAAACGCGGTCAGTTTAGTCTTTGTCTTGTCAATGCCCATTGCCTGACACGCGATTTCATCTTCCCGCAGCGCAATCCACGCCCTGCCGATTCTGGAATTTTGCAGGCGGTTGACTACAAAAATCGTAAACAGCGTCATGCCGATCATGAGAAAATAGACATAAGTAATTGCCCCTTCGAGAGAAAATTTAATGCCGAAAAAACCCGGTCTCGGAATATTTGCAATGCCGCTGGGACCGAAAGAAAATTCATTGTAATTCTCCAGAATCAGGCGGATAATTTCGCCGAATCCGAGCGTGACGATGGCGAGATAATCGCCTCGCAGCCGCAACACCGGAAAACCGAGAAGTACGCCGAAAGTGGCGGCAAGCATCGCACTGACAGGAAGCAGGGTCCAGAAACCCAGATGGAAGTGATAATTCAGCAAAGCATAACTGTACGCGCCGACAGCGTAAAACGCCACATATCCGAGATCAAGCAGACCCGCAAGCCCCACCACGATGTTGAGTCCGAGTCCGAGCATTACATACATGAGCGCTGTGGTCATGATATTGACCTGATAGGAGGAAAAAATAAAGGGAAAGACAAGAGCAAAAACAGCAATCGCTGTCAGCATGGGTCTGTAAATCTTCGGCTCTTCCATGATTCTGCCGGCAAGGGAGGGCTTTTCAGCTTCACCGGATTCGTCCGTTTTTCTGCCGGCATCTTTGCGTTTCAGAAAATATCGCCAGACAAAAGAGAGAAAAAAGCTTCCGATTCCGATGAAAGCCATATTTTTCCATCGCCAGACAATCAGGTTTTCAATGGTGTTGACGCGGATCACCATGATGGGAAATGTCAGAAACACGAACCATAAGGAAACCGCCAGTGATTTTTTAATTTCGGAAAATGTGATCATCTTGTTTTATTTCTCCTGAAAATAAGACCTTATTGAAAAAAAAGATTTCTCGCAAAGCACGCAAAGGACGCAAAGAAACAAAGATTTTTTTATAAAGATTTTCTTTGCGCCCTTTGCGCCCTTTGCGAGAAATAAAAGGTTTCTCGCAAAGGACGCAAAGTTTTTTTATAAAAAAAGTTTTTCTTTGCGTCCTTTGCGTGCTTTGCGAGAAACTTTTTATTTGCACCAATGTTTACCCTCTAAACAGCATCGTCAAATCCCACCACCTGATCGCTGAGAATATTGACGATATTTTCCAAATCTTCCCAGCTTTTCATAATGTTTTCAGACAGATAATCCAAAGACTTCAGTTCGTCAATGGTTCGGTAAGCGTTGCTGATGTCTTTTTGCAGCTTTAATGTGCGGTAAGCGTCATTATAAACCCCCGCGCTTTCCTCAATAATAAAAATAAATTTGTCAATGGATTTTCGGGCGTCTTCCAGTATGGGAGAAAGCTTGTAGTAATTTTTTGTAAAATCCTGAAGAATTTTGACTCTCCGTTCACAGAAAGTAATTCTTTTCCGCAAACCGTTTCGTTTAATTTCCTTTTCCTCTGCGGAATATTTCGGATCAATGTTGTTATACTCTCTTTCCAACCGCTCTTTTTCGCGCTTTTCCTCCGGTATTTTTCGGTCTAATTCTTTTGAGAAAGATTTTACGCTCTCGATGTAAGAAAACATTTCCTTTCTGACATCCTGTTTTTCTTTGTTCAGCCTGTTGTAGAAATCTTTCATTTCTTCTATGCCGTCCAAAATAACCTGAAATTTTTCCGCATCGGTTTTTTCATAAATAAACCATGACTTGGAATTGACTTCCGTGCGGATATCAGCGATCATCTTGTTATATTTCTTGATGCTTTCAATGACATAATTCTGGGACAGGTCTTTTACTTCATCTTTGATTTCCTTGGTTTCCTGAATAATTTCTTCAACAGACGGCGGTTTTTCATTACCGGCAAGCTTGTTTTTCAGCACATCAAAAATTGTCTCGCTTTGTGCTGAGGCATTCAGGGTTGTCCCCCAAACAGCCGCCGAACATAAAATAATAGCTAAGAATCTTATTTTTTTCATTTTTTTTATCTCCGGATTGTATAGACAGCAGATATTTCACTCCTACGGAGTTCAAGGAAATTACCCGCCGTTTTTTTTTGCTACAAATATGACGCTCCTACGGAGCTATTTGAACAGCATCTCATATATTTCTGTGCAATTCGTGTTCATTTGCGCTTTTAATTCGCGTTCATTCGTGGCAAAAATTTTGCTGTAAGCTACAAATATGACGCTCCTACTGAGCTGTTCTCAAACAACCATCATATATTGCTGTCCTTATTCGTGTTCATTTGCGCTTTTATTCGCATCCATTCGTGGCAAAAATTTTGCTACACTTTCTGCGTTGTAGAACGCCCCAGAATGCCCGCCGGTCTGAATATCAGAATAAAAACAAGGAGCGTAAAGGCAAACACATCTTCGTAATCGCTGGAAACATAGCCGGTTGCAAAGCTTTCGGTCCAGCCCAGCACAAACGCACCCAGCACCGCGCCGGGAATACTGCCGATACCGCCCAGAACCGCAGCCGTAAAGGCTTTGATGCCCGCGATGAAGCCGATATAGAAATTAATCATTCCGATGTGGGAGGCAATCAGCACGCCCCCGATGGCTGCCAAAGAAGAGCCGATTATAAATGTGACAGAAATCACACGATTCACGTTCACCCCGACCAGCATCGCCATATCTCTGTCCTGAGCCGTTGCCCGCATTGCTTTGCCGATTTTCGTGAACTTGATGAGCAGCGTCAGCAGCACCATCACAAAGGCTGTGGTCATAAGAATTACGACCTCAGCAGAACTGATGATATGCGAATACGGCTCCATAAATGCAAATTCGGGAATCAGCGCAGGAAAAGGCAGAAAATCAGAGGTTTGGGCAAGCAGCACATAATTCTGAAGGAAAATGGACATGCCGATGGCGCTGATAAGCGGAGAAAGGCGCGGGGCATGACGCAGCGGTTTATACGCAATCTTTTCAACGGTAAAGCCGTAAGCCGACGAGTAAATCACCGCCACGACTGAGGCGATGACAAGAATAGCGATCTGGTTCAGCCCCAGCATGGTGAGAACGCTTGCCGCAATCAGCGCGCTGAATGCGCCGATCATGTAAATTTCGCCGTGAGCAAAATTGATCAGTTCGATGATGCCGTAAACCATCGTATAACCCAGCGCGATCAGCGCGTAAATGCTTCCCCGGGTCAGTCCTCCGAAAAAAAGTTCGAGAAAATAGTCCATAAGTTTTTTCTCAATAAAAAGGTGAAGGTTTGAATGTAGGGTGGGCATGAAATGCCCACCCTACTACTCCCTCTCCCCGGAGGGGAGAGGGAATAAAAATGCCCGTAATAGTTATATGTTACTTCAATTCAACATAAACCCCTTTTTGCACCTGATATACCGAAAAACCCACGCCGATAGCGTCTCCCCGTTCATCAAAGCTGATTTTGCCGATGGGCGTTTCCACAAATTCGGCTCTCAGCGTTTTGGTAAGCGCGTCATACTCCGTTGAACCGGCTTTGTTAATGGCATTTGCCAACGCGAGGGTTGCCGCGTAAGCATTCAGATAAAAAGCCCCCGGGTCTGATTTGTATTCTGCTTTGTGGGCTTCAACTGCCGCAACGGTCATGGGATTTTGCGATGTGTCTTTGGGACCGGTGGCATAAACGCCTTCGGCATATTCTTTCGCCACTTTAATAAAGGTATCATCTTTTACGCCGTCATCGGAAATAAAGACCGTTTCCATTTTCTTTTTCCGCATTCCCATGACAAGCTTGGCCGCTTCGGGATGATAACCGCCGTATATCACGGCTTCCGCGTCTGATTTCTTGATTTTCTGAATCACTGCGGAATAATCCACCGCGCCCGGCGTAATCCCTTCATAAAGCACCACTTTTGCCTTGCCCGATGCTTCTGTGAATTTTTTTGCAAATTCAGCCAGCCCTTTGCCGTAATCGCCTTTGTCATGCAGCACGGCGATTTTTGTGAATTTCATGGTGTTCAGGGCAAAATCCACTTCCATTTTTGCCTGTGCGTCGTCTGATGCGATGGTTCTGAAAAAATTGGGATAATCCCCGCTCTGCGTCAGGTCCGGGTTGGTTGCCGAAGGCGACATGGCAAGAATCTTCGCTTCTTTATAAATGCCCATGGCGGATTTTGTCGCGCCGCTGCAAATATGTCCGATCACCAGCGGCACTTTTTCAGATACCAGCTTGCTTGCCGCGTTGGTGGCTTTTTCGGGTTTGCATTCATCATCTTCGGGAACAATCTGAATCTGTTTTCCCAGAACGCCGCCCTTTGCGTTAATCTCCTTAACTGCCTGTTCAACCCCTCTAAGACCGGAAATCCCGTAAGACGCAAGATCGCCGCTGTGTGCGCCTGCCACACCGAACTTGACGGTTTCCTGAGCCGCTGCCGGTCCCGCTGCCGCAAACAGCGCAAACATTCCCAAGACTGCCGCAACGAGCAATCTTCCTGCCAAAAGCTTTTTCATAACCTGTTCCTTTCTTGAAAAAATTGTCAAAATAAACTCCAGCCTATTTATTAATCTTTATAATAAGATAGATAAAGAGTCAAGAAAGAACTTCCTTCAGTTTCTCTGTTGTTCTTTTTTATAAAAAAAATCAGGATATTCAGAGCAAAAGTTTTTCAGATGCCGCCCGCTGTCTGAATCAGGATTTTCAGGATTAAAGGATTGACAGGATTGACCGTGCAAACTTCGGACCTAAGAACAGGCTGAAAATAAATCCTGAAAATCCTGTCAATCCTGTCAATCCTGATCCGATATTTATTTCAAAGAAAATTCTTGTATCTGCACACGGTTTCTATGTATAAAATAGAATTTTAAAATTATTAGGAGTTGCACAGTTCAAACCTAACCCCCCTCTCCTTCGGAGAGGGGGCAGGGGGTGAGGTTTATCGGAGAGGGGGCCAGAGGTCTGAACTGCGTAACTCCTAATCTGAAAAGGAGTCAGGTTTGTTTTGAAAAAAATAGGCTTGGTTGTAAAAACAGATGCAAAGGCAATCCGAAAAGCAGATGAATTTGAAAGCTGGCTGCATGTCAGAAATGTGAGCGTTGTGCGAAGGGAAAATCTGCTGTCCGGCTCCGGACGTCCGAATAAACAGCATACAACAGTATCTTCTGCGCCTGAAGACCTGTTCTGTGTTTTTGTGCTGGGAGGAGACGGCACTTTTCTGAGCGCGGTTCGGTGGATAGGAAATCAGAATATCCCGATTCTGGGAATCAAGTTCGGCGAAGTCGGTTTTCTGGCAGAAATCACAGAAGACCGGCTCTTTTCTGTGGCTGAAAACATTTTGAACAATGATTTTACTACAAATCTCAGAATGCGCCTTTCGGTAAAACTTATCCGGGAGGGAGCGGAATTTGTCCGGGAAACCGTATTGAACGATGTTGTTATCAACAAAGGCGCACTTGCCCGGCTTGCACATATCAGAACTTACATCAACGATCATTATCTGACCACATACAGGGCTGACGGACTTATTCTTTCAACGCCCACCGGTTCCACAGCCTATTCGCTTGCTGCGGGGGGACCGATCATTCATCCGGAAGTTCCCGGCATTATTATGACGCCGATCTGTCCTTTCACGCTGACCAACCGCCCGCTGATTGTGCCGGATTCTGTCCGCATAAAAATTCAGCTTAATGAAAAATCTTCAAATATTATGCTGACGTTTGACGGACAGTCAGGGCTTGAAATAGATGAAAAAGACATCATACTGGTCGAAAAGGGACCCCAGCCTGTCCGAATGATTACCATGCCGGATCAGCATTATTTTGATGTGCTGAAAGCAAAGCTGCGATGGAGCGGCGGACGCGTGTAAGGATTTGATATGCAATCAGTTTATACTGAATAATAAAACGTAGGGGCTGAATAATAAAACGTAGGGGCAACCCCCTGTGGTTGCCCCGTGCGGAAGGGTAAGCACGGGGGCTTACCCCTACATTGCATTCTTGGGAAATTTCTGTTTCTTTCGCATCTTCCTAAGTTTCATGTTTCCATGATACTGTTTTTATCCTTGAATTTATTTTTTTTTAAAGTTATATTCCGCTTTTAAAAAAATTACGTTCAGAATGAAGCGTCTGTCCGGTAACGGGAGGTTTCGGATATTCGGATATATAAAAATATGGATAAAAAGAAAACAGATTCGCAAAATTTTTTCCGAGAAGTTCAGATTGAATTTCTGATTCATGAGTTAAAGGACCCGCTTTCAATTATTGAAACAGGAACGCGGATGCTGCTTGAAAAAAAAGAAAAATACGGTGAATTATCCGAGCGGCAGGAAAAAACGCTGAGACGAACCTTACGCGGTACCCGGAAAGTCCGGCAGATGTTGTATGATCTGCTGGAAATCGGACGCTCGGAAGCCGGATGTTTTCAGTGCGCGTATTTTCAGCCTGTAAAAACTGTTTATGAAGTTCTTCTCGATGCTTTGGAAACCGTTTCAGAATCCGCTTTCGAGGAATACGGGAACTGTGAAGATAAAAATGAAGCTGTTGGGTTTCTTTCGGGCTACGGTATTGTTTGGGACATCGCGCCCCAACTGATGGATACAATGATGCTTCAGGATGAGATCAAATTCCGTCAGATTGTCGGAAATCTGATCAAAAACGCGCTGTATTACCGGAAAGAACGCCTTGAAATCAGGATGAAACAGGAAAACAAGTCTCTTTTTGTTGAAGTCGGAGACGACGGACCCGGCATTGCAGCGGAGCATCATGAGATTATCTTTAAACGATATGCACAGGTAAAGGAAGCAAACGCAGATTCGGCATTGCAGCGCAAAGGTCACGGTCTGGGCTTGGCGGGCGCGCTGATTGTTGCCAGATATATGGGCGGAGACATCCAAGTGAAAAGCCAAAAAGGAAAGGGAGCGATATTTCAGCTCATACTCCCGCTCAACCGGGAAGAATAAATTCGTCATCGGTTATTTTGTCAAACTTTCAGCGCAGGGGCAAACTGTCTGTCACACTGAGCGCAGCGAAGGGTCTCAGCAGAACGGCCCGGGCTAAAAATAGATAAACCCGTTTTACAGGGATTCTTCGCTTCGCTCAGAATGACAGTTTCGGAGAAAACTCCCCGATGACTCAAATAATTTAAGGAGGAAAAAACATGGCAGAAGAAAAATCTTATCTCAGAGGGAAGCGGATTCTGGCTGTGGATGATGAAGACGATGTTCTGGAAACCATAGAAGATATTTTGGATGAAGCGGAGATTGACACGGCCCGGGATTACGAAAGCGCTTCCCGGAAAATCAAAAAGAACCGATATGATCTGGCGATTCTGGATATTATGGGCGTCAACGGGCTTGCGCTGTTAGAAGAAGCCACCAAGCAGAATATCCCGGCAGTGATGCTTACGGCTCACGCGATCAATCCCGAAACGCTGATGGAATCCATTCGCAAAGGCGCAATTTCCTATCTCCCGAAAGAAGCGCTGGCAGACTTGGAAGGACTGCTGGAATCACTTCTCGGCGCGCAGGAACGGGGAGAACCGCCGTGGAAATTTCTTTTTGAAAAATTAGGAAGTTATTTTGATGAACGCTTCGGGGCAGACTGGAAGGAAAAGGATAAAGAGTTCTGGTCCGAATTCAGCCGCACCTATCAGATCGGCAAGGGCATCCAGCAGCGGCTTATGAATGATAAGCGTATTCGCGGCATGGGTGTGTAATACCAATTCGCTTTCAAAGATCGGTCTTTTCAGATCGTAAAACGCCCCCGGCTGAAAACAGATTCAAATCGCTGTACGGTCTGAAAATGCCAATATTTGAAAGCGAATCCGTATTAATACTTTATAAATTCCTCATCATAAAATTGCTCACTTTTATCTTTGTTCACATCCGTCATCTCAACCGAAGGCTTTTCTTCGGATTTCTTGTTGCCGGTTTCAGCTTTCAGGATTTTTTTAAAAAGGTTTCTTTTTATCTCCTTTTCCTTCATTTTTTCCGGGAATTTTTTTTGTTCCGAGTCATCGCTTTTTTCCTCAGTATTATTTTTTCCGCCGGTATCTTTTACTTTAAAAAAAGCGATGATATTTCTGAGCTGTTCCGCCTGCGCCGTGAGTTCCTCAGAAGTGGAAGCCACTTCACCCGCAATGGAAGCCAATTCGTCAGACACGGTAGAGTTTTGCTCAATCACCTGATTCAACTGCTGAACCGCCTTGTTGATCTGCTCTGCGCCGGTATTCTGCTCATTGGCAGACGCGCTGATTTCCTGCACCAATTCGGCTGTTTTCTGAATATCCGGTACAAGCAGTTCCAGCATATTCCCGGCGTTTTCCGCAATCGTCACGCTGGTACCTGACAGTTTATTGATCTCGTTAGCTGCTATCCGGCTGCGCTCCGAAAGCTTGCGGACCTCGGACGCGACTACCGCAAAGCCTTTGCCGTGGGCCCCGGCTCTTGCCGCTTCAATAGCGGCATTCAGTGCCAGCAGGTCTGTCTGGCGGGCAATTTCTTCAATCACGCCGATTTTCTGCACAATCGTCTTCATCGCGCTGACTGTTTCAGCAACCGATTTGCCGGCATTGCGCGCATCCTGAGCGGACTTCAGCGCGATTCTCTCTGTCTGTGCGGCATTGTCCGCGCTCTGCCGGACATTGGCGGTCATTTCTTCCATAGACGCGGAAACCTGCTCCGCAGAAGCGCCCTGCTCCGATGCGCCCTGAGACATTTCTTCGGAACTGGAACCCATTTCCTCCGCGCTCACGCTCATCTGCCTGCTGCCCAGCGCCACGTTGTCTGCCGCTGATTTCACATCTGCCACTACTCTGTTAAGCCTTGACACCATTTCCCGCAACGCGCTTATCAGAATGCCGACTTCATCTTTCTGATCCGCGTCTATCTCTGCTGTAAGATCACCTTCTGAAACAGAGCGGGCAAAAGCAACGCTTTTTTCCAAGGGGCCGGCAATTCCTTTTGAAATAAACAGTGCAAACACAGAGACAATAACTGAGATGATCAGACCTGCTGTCAGTATATAAATGAGCAGGTCCGCCATCGGCTGTTTGACCTCAGATTCGTTGATTTCGGCAATCAGCACCCATGTCGTATCTTCCACTTTTAAAGGCGTGTACGCGGAAAGAACCCGTTCTCCGTTATAATCCCGGATGATTTTTCTGTCTGCTTTTCCGGTAAGGGCTTCTGCAACTGCGTCCGTATTCACGCTGCCCCGTGAGGGATTTGCAAAAGAAGCCTTTACCGAGTGTCCCAGAGCATCGAGAAAAGAATCGGACCGCATCAGTTTGTCAGGTCCCACAAGATAGGTTTCGCCGCTGTGTCCCATGCCTTCACGCTCCTGCATGATGGTGTTGATTTTATCCAAAGACAACTGAAGCGACACGATCAGTTCTATATTGTTATGATAAATCAGAGGTTGGGCAATAAAAGCGGCAGGTTCGTTATTGCTCGGCGCGTAGGGTTCAAAATCGGCAAATCCGAACTGTCCGCTTTTGGATACCTGTTGGATCAGTTTTCCCAAACCCGAATCCGCATAGTTGCCGTTTATCATGTTGGAGCCGTAATCTTCCTCATGTCTGACCGTGTAGAAAACCGTTCCGTCAGGATGAATCAGAAACAGATCGTAATAACCGTATTTTTTTATATAACGGGCAAAATAGTCATCCTTTTCTCCTTCCTGTTTCAGTGTAACCGCCTCTTCATAACTCATGGTGAGGAAAATCGCCCAATCCAATCCCG
>JAIFKL010000298.1 GCA_020049595.1 Desulfobacteraceae bacterium | reverse complement strand
GCTTCCCCGTGTTGCCTGTAGAACGGGTTTAAAACCCGTTTTACTCTGCTGAAGGCCGCGGGCATGTTCTAAGCAATTCAACTGTGTCATCTAATTAAAAGAATGCCTCATGCTGACATTCATCAGAATGGCGATACAGGTCATCATGGTCATCACCGATGAACCGCCGTAGCTGATAAAAGGCAGCGGTACCCCCACCACCGGCATCAGCCCCATCACCATACCGATATTGATAAATACCTGCCAGAATATCATCGCCGTAATGCCGACCGAGAGAATCGTGCCGAAGGGGTCTCTGCATCCGTAAGCAATGTTCAGCCCCCAGACAATCAGCATCAGAAAAACCAGAATCGTAAATAAAGAACCGGCAAAGCCCATCTCTTCCGACATCACCGAAAAAATAAAATCCGTATGCTGTTCGGGTAAAAAAGAAAGCGCGTTCTGAGTGCCTTTCAGCAGCCCTTTGCCCGAAACCATTCCGGAACCGATGGCAATTTTGGATTGGATAATATGATACCCTGCCCCCAGCGGATCGCGATCCGGGTCCAAAAAAGTCAGTATCCGCTGTTTCTGATAGCCTTTCAGCCCCCACCACAGCAGCGGCGCCGCCATGATGCAGGCAACCGAAAGATATGTCAGAGACCGGATTTCGATTTTGATAAAAAGCGTAACGGAAGCGGCAATCAGCATTACCAGCATGGCAGTTCCCAAATCCGGCTGTTTTACGATCAGGGCAAAAGGAATCCCCGTGATGATAAAGGGATAAAGGAGTTCACGGAAACTGAGTCCTTTGGGATTCACAATTTTTGCATAATATCTGGCAAGCATGATAATGACCGCAATTTTGACCATTTCCGAAGGCTGAATCGAAACCGGACCCAGTGCAAGCCAGCGTCTTGAGCCTGCGACATATTTTCCGAAAAGCAGCACTGCTGCCAACTGGCAGATACATATCCAGTAAATGGTATAAGCCCATCGGTTCAGACTTTTATAATTAAACAGCAGCGAAAGCGTCATGATTGCAATGCCGACGCAGTACCAGATAAGCTGCTTGACCACCAGAATTTCCTGAAAGTTCTCTTCCCCTGCATTTACAGCGCTGTATAATGTGACAATGCCCATTGCCGCAAGTGCAAAGGTCAGTCCCAGAAGTCCCCAGTCAAAATTCTCCACCGCACGCCGATCAGACATTTTTATTTATTCTCCGTTCACATCTTCCGGATAGAGGGTTCCCGCATTTCGGGCAAGCTTTTCAGGTGCCGCTTCGGGGTCCTCAATGCCCATAAAAGATCTGATGAGGTCTCTGGCAATGGGCGCTGCGGTTTCCGAGCCGTGTTCTCCGTGTTCGACAATGACCGAAACGGCGACCCGGGCACCTTTGGATTCGGCATAAGCCACAAACCATGCGTGGGGCTTGTGGTGATGAATGTCGTCTTTTTTTCGCCGGTTATTATCGTTTCCCTTCCGGCTGACCACCTGTGCGGTGCCGGTTTTTCCGCTGATTCGGATGCCGTCAGCGCGGGCAATCCTTGCGGTTCCTCTCTGACCGTTCACGACATCCCACAATCCTTTTCTGACAAGATCCAGGGTCTTTTTACTGCAAGGCAGTTTGCCGATAACCTGAGGTTTCAGCGCGGGATCATCCTGATATGCGATATTGCCTTCCGCAGTTTCGACAGCCTTCAGAATCCGGGGACGGTACAGGGTGCCGCCGTTGGCAACTGCTGCTGTCAGCATTGCCATTTGCAGGGGCGTGGTAAGATTGTAGCCCTGTCCGATAGCCAACGAAAGGGTTTCACCGCCCTGCCAGGGTACGCCGAGCGCCCGTTTTTTCCACGCGGATGTCGGAATCAGCCCCCCGCCTTCATGATCCAGCATCACATCTGTCGGCATTCCGAGACCGCAGGCTTTGGCATATCGGGCAAGCCGGTCCACGCCCAATTTCTGCCCTACCTGATAAAAAAAGACATCACAGGATTCTGCCAAAGCTTTTACCACATTGACCGAACCGTGACCGGTTTTTTTCCAGCATCGGAAAATACGGTCTCCGTATTCATAATGTCCCGGGCAGAAAACGCTTGTATTTTCATCAATGACGCCTTCTTCCAATCCGGCAATGGCAGTGACGATTTTATAAGTGGATGCGGGAGGATACTCTCCCTGAATCACTTTGTTTTCCATAGGCCTGAAGGGATTGTTCATCAGTGATTTCCACTCTTTCACGGACATGCCGTTCACAAAGGAATTGGGGTCAAAAGAAGGACTGCTTGCCATGGCAAGGATATCGCCGGTGTCCGGATTCATTGCCACGACAGCAGCCGCCAGGCCGCTGATCAGCGATTCGGCTTTTCGCTGCAAGGACTGGTCAATGGTCAGATAAATATTATGTCCGGGAAGCGCGACGACTGTTTTCAGCACCCGGATCACCTGCCCTTTGGCATTGACCTCCACCTGCTGGCCCCCCCGGGTGCCTCTTAAAAACAATTCGGCAGATTTTTCAATCCCGAATTTGCCGATAAAATCTCCCACCCGGCATCCCTCATATTTTCCGCTTTTCAACTCTTCAGGATTGATTTCCCCCAGATAACCCGTAATATGCGCGGCGCTTTCTTTGTGGATATAAAGTCTTTTCAGCCTCACATCCGCCATCACCCCGGGCAGATCGAATTTATGCACCTCGATGACCGCAAGCATTTCTCTGCCGATATCTTCTTTCAGAACAATCGGTTTATAGGAGGGAATCCGTCTGCCTGCTTTGATTTTTGCCCTCAGATGCTCCAAAGGAATATCTGAATACAAAGACAGTTTCTCAAGCGTGTCTTCCAAATTCCCCGCGTCTTTTATAATAATGCTCAGATCAAAAGAAGGACGGTTGTCCACCAGCAGATTTCCGTTACAGTCAAAAATCAGTCCTCTGGGCGCGTCTATGCTTCTCAGGCGGATACAGTTGTTTTCGGAAAGTCGCCGGTATTCTTCCCCCTCGATGATCTGAAGATAAAACAGGCGGACAGTCAGCAGGGTAAATGCGGCAATGGCGCAGAACATGCTTCGGGTCAGACGCTGCCGGTACCATTCTCTGTCAGCATTTTTGAGATAATTTCCGGTAACAGGCGGATAAGCGCTGAAAACAGCGCCGAGTCCCTGCCTCCGGCTTCGGTTCCGGTCTGTCGGCGAAGCAGAGGCTCCGGACTGCTGCAATCCCGAATTCTCAATTCGGTTCGACTGAGCTTGCCGAAGTCCCACTTTTTTCATTCCTCATTTTCTTTTTCAAAACATTCATTTAGCCACCGGTCCCATTTTTTATGCAGATAATTCAGAAACATAAGAAAAAATCCGCCTGAACACAGCGCCCATAAAACCTGTTCCGCTACGGTTTTTCCCGCGTCTGCCGGAAAACGGTAATCGGTCAGAAATACAAGCGCTCCGAAAAAGATGATATTTCCCTCCAGTACCCCCAGTGCGGCAATAAAAGGCAGAATGACATAATTGCCCGTATGCAGAAATTTTATCTTCCACCTTGCCGCGGCAAAGAGCCAGAAATAAATTGCCGTGAACATGCCGAAGGGTCCTGCCGAAAAGTTGTCCGTGATAAAACCCAGAAAAAATATGACCGCCAGACTTTCCCCCGCGGGTCGGAAAATGCCGAGATACAGCACAAAGGGAATCAGCAGATCGTAACATCGGCTGACAGGCAGCTCGGCCATACTGAAAAAAAACGGCATGACCGTTGTCTGAAAAATCATCAGAATCAGACAGATGCAGGCATAAAAGCCGTAAGTCGCTATCACTGACTGCTCACAGCGGGATCGTATTTTTCAGTATATCTGGGAACATTCACGACAACCAGAAGCTCTTCAAGGTTCTCAAAATCCACGGAGGGAATGACCGAAACTTCCTGAAAAATACCTGAATTGCTTCGGATAATTTCCATCACCCTTCCCAGAACCAAACCTTTGGGAAAAACGCCGTCCAGTCCGGATGAAATCACGGTGTCGCCTTCTTTAATATCATGCTTGCGCAGAACATATTTGAAAAGGCAGGCGGTCCCGTCCCCTTTCAGAATCCCTCTGGCTCTGGTTCTCTGTATCAGCGAATCCACCGCGCTGTTCTGGTCAACAATCAGCAGCACGGTGGAATAACGGTAAGAAACATCCGCAATCAGTCCGACAATGCCCTGGGGGACCACGACCGGCATTCCTTTTGTCAGCCCGTCGCTTTTGCCTTTGTCTATGACAATGCTTTTGAACCAGGGCGAAGGGTCTTTGCTGATGACTTCTGCGGCAAGGACTCTGACATCCACGGTTCTCCGGAAATTCAGGAGACTTCTGAGCCGGAAATTGGAAAGTTCGATTTCCTTGCAGCGATTACTTTTTTCAAGCGCGTCATTGAGGGATCTGATGAGCGCGTCATTTGTTTCCGACACGGAAACAAGATAAAAATAATGCTTCCACATATCCCTTGCAAAGCGAAGGGAACGGCTTGTGATTTCCTGAAAAGGCGCTGCAAAAACCATGGCAATTCCTGATCCGTAAAAAGCATATCCCCGTCTGCCGGATACCGAAAGTCCCGTAATGCTTATGACAACCATCACAATGATGCCTGCAACCGTCAGGTTTCTTTTTGAGAACATAATAAAAAATCAGCCGCAGGGCGGACAGCAAGCCGCCCACCCTGCTTTAAACCTTCAACATTATGTCATTGTTTCGGCAGGCTCAACAGCCTTCCGAGCGCGGCGAAGAATCTCTGTAGTTTTACATATAACATGGCGGACACGCTCCGCTTTGTCCGCCCTGCAACTCCGGAGTGCTGAAATGAGCCGCCAGGCGAAATTTCAGCAGATATTAAATGCTGAAACGGCGGACACGCTCCGCTTTGTCCGCCCTACAACTTACCGCAAAGTTTCGCAAAGTTCCCGCAAAGTTTTAAGATATATCTTTGCGGAACTCTGCGATTTACTTTGCGAAACTCTGCGGTTTAAAAAAAGCAGCTATGAAACGGCGGACACGCTCCGCTTTGTCCGCCCTACAACTTGGGCGTTTTACATATAACTGCGTAAAAGCGGTCATGTAATAATAACCTGTCTGAGAATTTCAATATTGTCAAGCACTTTTCCGGATCCGATGGCAACGGTGGACAACGGGTCTTCGGTCACTCTGATGGGGAGCCCGGTTTCCTCGCTGAGAAGTTTGTCTAAATTTTTCAACTGCGCGCCCCCTCCTGTCAGCACAATGCCTTTGTCAACAATGTCTGCGGAGAGTTCCGGCGGCGTCTGTTCAAGGGCGATTTTTACCGTCTCGACAATGGCGTCTATCTGCTCGGAAATGGCTATCCGTATTTCTTCCGTACCGATGGACAGAATTTTGGGAATACCGGAGACCAGATCTCTGCCTTTCACGTCAACGGTTTCCAATTTCTGAGGGTCAGGATAGGCATTTCCGATATTGATTTTAATGAGTTCTGCTGTGCGCTCTCCGATCAGCAGATTGTATTTGCGCTTGATATACTGCATGATCGAAGCGTCCATTTTGTCCCCTGCCACCCGGATGGACCGGCTGTAAACAATACCGGCTAACGAAATCACCGCGACTTCTGTGGTGCCGCCCCCGATGTCAATAACCATGTTGCAGGTCGGCTCTGTAATGGGAAGTCCCGCGCCGATGGCAGCGGCCATGGGTTCTTCAATCAGAAACACTTCCCTGGCGCCTGCGGATTCCGCCGATTCCTTCACTGCCCGTTTTTCCACCTGCGTAATGCCCGAAGGCACGGCAACAATAATTCTCGGTCTGACAAATGTGTGCCGGTTATGGACCTTGTGAATAAAATGCCGGATCATGGCCTCGGTCACTTCAAAATCAGCGATCACCCCGTCCCGCATGGGACGGATGGCAATGATATTGCCGGGGGTCTTTCCCAGCATATTGTGAGCCTCAATGCCCACAGCCAGAATACGGTTTTTCGATCTGCTGTCTGTACGCACGGCAACCACCGAGGGTTCGCTTAACACAATCCCCTTGCCTTTGACATAAACCAGCGTATTTGCAGTTCCCAGATCAATTGCCAGATCATTTGAAAACACGCCTAAAATTGCATCCAAAAAAAGATTCATAAGCCCTCATTTATATTAAAACAGATTCATGACCGTCTGCGCGGGTAATGAGAAACGAAGTTTCTTTAACAAACTTCGTTTCTTCCGACTTTCAGCCCGGCGACGCTCCCCGGACATGAATCACTTCCCAAAAAATTTATTATCTCATTACAGACAGGAGTTGCAGATTTCAATTTTTTCCGTTTTCCCCGTTCCCCGCCACCCTCTGTAGAACGGCCCGGGCTGAAAACAGATAAACCCGTTTTACTTGCAAATGAACGGGTTTAAAACCCGTTTTACTTGCAAATGCTTGCAAATGTACGGTGGACAGCTTGCTGCCCACCCTGCAAGCACAGCAGGTCACCCCGGATTCCCGGAACGGGAAAATCTTTTATTTCAAGTCGCAAAAATTTTTACTATACAGTTGTCGGGGCATTAAATGCAATCTTTTTCATCACTGCATCATGCAATTTCGGTCTGAACATTCTGATTTCAACATTGTCACGGGAGGGATGCACCCGATTGCTTAAAAGGATCACGATAACCGAACGGTCTGTATCTGCCCAGAAAGATGTGCCGGTAAAACCGAGATGTCCCACACTGTTTTCCGAAAAACAGCAGCCCGCGGCAGAATCTTTCACAGAAGGCATGTCAAAACCCAAAGCTCTGCCTGTCCCTTCCTGTCGTTGCCAGAATACTTTTAGAATATTTCTTTGAACTATGCAAGATGAAAAATGCCCGTGAAATATTGCCAGCAATTCCGAAACAAGCCTGCAAATATCTTCCGCAGTTCCGAAAAGTCCGGCATGTCCTTCAATGCCGCCTGCCGCATAAGCATTTTCATCATGCACAATGCCTTCCAGAAGCATGTTGCGCCAGGGACAGATTTCGGTTGCGGCAAATTTTCCCGCACGGGGTACCGGCGGTATTTTGCGGAAAAAAAGATTTTCAAGACCGAGAGGCTTATATATTTCCTGTTCGGCAAAAACGTCAAGCGTTTTTTCAGATACGGTTTCAATGACCCGCCGCAGAACCATAAATCCGAGATCGCTGTATAGCACTTTTTTTCCTGTCGGATATGCAAGGGGTTCTTTTACCAGCATATTTTGCAGTGCGGTTTCACGAACAGCCGCATCATGCAGACACAGTTCCTTATAATAAGGACGGTAATCGGGAAATCCCGAATTGTGCGCCAGAAGATGCCGTATTCTTATCTGTTCTTTTTCTGTATTTTCAAACATCGGCAAAACAGAGGCAAGGTTCTGTTCAATGCCCAATTTTCCCTGTTCGACAAGCTTCATCACTGCCAGCGCGGTTGCTAAAGGCTTGGTGAGCGATGCCAGATCAAAAATCGTATCTGTTGCCATTTCTCTTTCAGAGAACAGATTGGCATAACCGTAGGCTTCCAAAAATATGATCTTTCTTTCTTTGGAAACCAGCAGCACGGCTCCGGGAAAAACCCTGTCCGCAACAGCCTCTTTCATCATTTTATCAATCTGTTTCATAAGCGGCGTGGCGGACATTTCATGCCCACCCTACTGTTTTTTCATCCGCGTCCAATTCCGCTTCAAGCCCCATCGGAAGGGCGAGATTGCGTTTTCCGTGACCCGCATCAAAACCGGCAAGTATGGGAATATCATATTCTCTGAAAATATTGTTCACGATTTTTAAAATTTCTTCTGTTCTGCCGCAATCCTGAAATTCGCCGAGAATCAGTCCCGCGATGCCGTCAAAGCATCCGGAAAGTTTCATCTGAAACAGCATTCTGTCAATCTTGTAACTCGGTTCCCCTCTGTCCTCAAGAAAAAGAATGTGTCCGATGAAAACAGGCGCAAAGGGCGTTCCGGCAAGGTGGCACAGGGTACTCAGATTCCCGCCTGCCAGCGGTCCCGAAGCGGAGCCGCCCCGCAGGGTTATTCCCTTTTCCGCTTTTATTTCAAGCCTCAAATCTGCTGACAGCAGCATTGACAGCAGCGCATCTTTTGTTTCCTGATCCGCATTTCCCAGCGTGGTTATCACGGGACCGTGAAATGTGACAAGCCCGCATCTGCTGTATAAAGCCCACAGAAGTGCTGAGACGTCGCTGAATCCCGCAAAAATTTTCGGATGCCTGCGTATCATCTCAAAATCAAGCAAAGGGAGTATCCTAAGAGAACCGAATCCGCCTTTTGCACAGAGAATCGCTTTTATATTTCTGTCTGCAAAGAGCCGGTTCAGGCTTTCTGCCCGATGGCGGTCAGACCCGGCAAGATAGCCTTTTTTGGCAAAAATATCATCGGGAATACAGACTTTAAAGCCCATGTCTTTCAGCACATCCGCTCCGCGATAAAAAATTTCTGTGTCAAAGGGGCTTGCGGGGGCTGCGATTCCGATGGCGTCTCCCGGCACCAGACGGGGCGGGAGTATCGGTTCAAAAAAAGGTGTTGTTTTCATTTCATTTTATGAGTTATGCAGTTGAGACCTCACCCCCGCGCCCCCTTCAAAGGGGGAGAAATAAAACATCCCCCTGCCCCCTTCAAAGGGGGGAGGGGCCGGGGGGTGAGGTTTCTGCATAACTATATTATTTTAATTGTTATTTTTTTATATCAAACTTATATTGATTAAAAATAAATCTAATCCTTGACACAGGCGATCCGAAATGCTAAATAGATAAATCAGTCGGGGCGTGGCGCAGCCTGGTAGCGCACTTGAATGGGGTTCAAGGGGCCGGAGGTTCAAATCCTCTCGCCCCGACCAATTTTTTTTTCATCCGCATTTCAGAAACAAAAAAGATTTTCCGCATACAGCTTCAGAAATACCCTCACCACTTCAGGATCAAAATGATTTCCCGCTCCTTTTTCAATGATGCTGACAATCCTTTTTTCTTCCAGCCTTTCCCGATAAATTCGGTCATGGGACATGGCATCATAAGCGTCTGCCAGTGACAGTATCCGGGCAAGAAAAGGAATTTCCTCTCTTTTCAGTCCGTCAGGGTATCCGGTTCCGTCAAAGCGTTCATGATGGTGTTTTATAATCTCTTTTTCTTTATCCCACAGCCCGATCTGCCCCACAATATTTGCCCCGATCAGCGAATGTTCTTTGATTTTCTCAAATTCTTCATCAGTCAGTGTGCCGGGTTTTTGCAGGATTTCATCTTTTATACCGATTTTGCCGATGTCATGCAGCCTGCCCGCGACATTGAGAATATCCAGTTCTTCGCTGTTGCAGCCGATTTCCCCGGCAATGGCAACGGCAATCTCAGTGACCCGCTTTGAATGCTCGCCCGTATCCGGGTCTTTTGCTTCCAGTGCTTTCACCAGCGCCAGAAAAGCCGTAAAAAGATTTTCATAGATATTTTCATACAAAGCAAGATTTTCAACGGCATAAGCCGCTTTATTGGTCATAAACATCAGATAATACATCAGTTTTTCAGAAAAACAGTTGCAGCCGCTCAGAACAGCCGCGGTCAGCACGCCGAATATTTTTCCCCGAATGGTCAGCGGCACAGCCATAAAAGAACGGATTTTTGAAGGCAGCAGCAGATGATCTCTGTTTTCCGAAATCAGCAGCGGCACTTCATCCGCCGCAACGTCCATAATCAGCTTTTCTGTTTCTTTTCTGTCTGTTTTCTCACATCGGCAGGCATTCCGCCGTGAGCTTGCAATTTCAAAGGGAATTTTTACCGCATCATTGACAATGTAAAATTTCGCCTCATCCGCAGGCGTCACTTCTATTGTCATGTCGGCAAGGCGCATGAACACGTCAAAACTTGCACCGATGCCGGTAAATTCGGTCATAATTTTATTTAAAAGGTGAAGTTCCTCAACTCTGGAATGCAGTTCCCGGCTTAATTTCTCAAGCAGCGCTTTTCCTTCCGCCTCTTTTTTTAAAATGATATTTTCGACAAACAGACACCGTTCTCTCAGCACCCGATGAATGCAGACTTCCATCTGTCCCAGATTCAGGGGTTTGATCAGAAAATCAACCACACCGTTTTTAATGGTTTTCATCACATTGTCTATGGAAGGAAAACCGGTCATGACCACCACCGGTATGGTATTGTCAAGCATTCTGATATTTTCGGCAAGGGCTATGCCGTCCATTTCGGGCATGTTAATATCGGTAAAACAGCAGTCAATCTTTTCCCTCTCCAGAATTTTCAGCGCCTCACATCCGTTTTTTGCGGTAAGAACGCTGTATCCTCTCTGACGGAAATATTCACCGACAACATCCAGAATACTTTCTTCATCATCCACAAACAGTATTTTTTCTTTTTTCTTGTCAGCCATTGCATGAAACCCCTGGTAGTTACGCATTCGGAATTTCTGAATCGTAAAAATGAACCGCAAAGTTTCGCAAAGTTCCCGCAAAGTTTCGCAAAGTTTTAAAACATATCTTTGCGGAACTCTGCGTTTTCCTTTGCGAAACTTTGCGGTTAAAAAAAAGCAGTATTCAACTGCGTAACTCCTAATACCATTAATTTCAAATTTTTTATTTAAAAAAAGTAAAGAGCTTGTCTTTCAGCCGTGTTTTTCCGAACTTGTCAGGAGTTTTCGGGTTCGGACATGATTTCACTTGAAAAGCAGTAAAAACATGAATATTATAATCTTTAATTATTAACTCAATATCGCAAACTTTACAACGCCTAATTTCACAAAGCTCACAATAAGAGTATAAAAATGTAAACTTTTCGGTTCATTTTTTTATCTTTATTCAGCAAGGGGGCATGAAATGCCCTGCGTGTGAGAACGGAATGTCTCATTTCAACTTTCTCTCAGGTGAAAAAAAATGCCAGTATATGAATATACAGCACTGGATATGAAAGGAAAGACGGTTTCCGGAATCATTGATGCGGAAAGCTCCTCGGTTGCCCGCCAGAAACTCAGGAGTTCCCGGATTTTTCCGATTTCCATCAAAGAAGCGTATAAAACATCTGTAAAAAAAGAATCACGGTTTTCAGCATCGCTGAGTTCCTTCGGTCGTTCATTTACCCGTGTCAAACCGGCTGAAGTTTCCATTATGACACGGCAGCTCGCAACATTGATGAGTGCGGGATTTCCCCTGGTGTCCGCAATTGACACGCTGATTCCCCAGACCGGTTCCCAAGGATTTAAAAAAAATCTGGCGCAGATCAAAGATTCCATTGTGGAGGGAAACAGTTTTGCCGCTTCGCTCTCTCTGTATCCGGGAATTTTTTCGCCGCTTTACATCAACATGGTTTCAGCAGGCGAAACTTCCGGAACGCTGGAAACAGTGCTGGAACGGCTGGCAGATATTACCGAAAAACAGCAGGCATTGAAAACCCGCATCAAAACCGCTCTGGCATATCCTGTGCTGATGTCCTGCATGGGCGTGTGCGTGCTGTTTTTTCTGATGACCTTTATCGTTCCCACCATATCCGGAATTTTTGCGGATATGGGACAGACCCTGCCGCCGTCAACCCGTCTTCTTATCAAAGCCAGCAGTATTTTCAAATCTTACTGGTGGGTGTTTTTTGCGCTGATCGTAAGCGGCATTGTCGCGGTTCAGAGCATCAAAAAAACCAAAAAAGGACGTTATTTTATGGATAAAATGATTCTCTCACTGCCGCTTTTCGGGAAGCTGGCAAAAAAATTGGCTGTTGCCCGGTTTACACGGACGCTGGGATCGCTCCTTGAAAACGGCGTTTCCATGATGTCCGCGCTGGATATTGTAAAGAATATTGTGGGAAATATGCTGCTTGCCGATGCGGTTGCAGAAGCCGCCAAAGAAGTCGGAAAAGGGCAGGGATTGGGGAATGCCCTTTCGGGCGGGGATATTTTTCCCAATCTTTCCATACAGATGATTCAGGTCGGGGAACAAAGCGGCGAATTGGAAAAAATGCTGAACAAGATTGCCGATGTGTTTGAAAATGAAGTGGAATCCGCCATTATGAGCATGACTTCCCTGCTGGAGCCGATTATGATTCTGGTGATGGGTGCGATTGTCGGTTTTATCATCATTTCAATATGTCTCCCGATTTTGGAAATGAACAAGCTTATCCGGTGAAAAAAAACCGGAACACGAAAACACGAAAGTTACGAAAATACGAAAGAGCTGTCGGCGTGCGCCTACGTGTCAAATTCAATGCGTCGGATATGATTTTCGTGCCTTTCGTTTTTTTCGTGCCTTTCGTGGTTCGCTTTCTGTGCATGACGAAAAATAATTGTAAACTTCGCCAAATCTTTATCCGTCAATCTGTAAAAAGACCATAAGAAGGAGTAAAAATTTTGAATACAAAGAAAAACACTCAACAGAGAATGAACAGTCGGGGTTTTACCCTCATCGAACTGATGGTGGTGATTGTAATTCTTGGAATCCTCGCAACACTGATCGTGCCGAATATAATGGATGCGCCTGATGAGGCAAAACAGGCAAAAGCAAAGGTTGACATCTCTGCCGTAGAAACCGCGCTGAAAATGTACAAGCTGCACAACGGCACTTATCCTACCACAGAACAGGGACTGCTCGCGCTGGTGGAGGCGCCGACAACAGGTCAGCTTCCCAAGAACTGGAAAGAAGGCGGTTATCTTGAGAAAGGAAAACTCCCGAAAGACCCCTGGGGAAACGATTATATCTATCTGTCTCCGGGGCTTCACGGCGAATACGATATTACCTCTTACGGCGCAGACGGCGTTCCCGAAGGCGAAGGCAAGAATAAAGATATAAACAACTGGGAAATCGAATGACAGCATCTTTCCGCAGGGGCAGGCAGACTGACAGCCCTCCGGGTAAAGCGATTTTGCAAATCGCTTCAAAGCGGATTGATCTGTTTTCAGCCCGGGCCGCTTTACAATTTTCCTGTAGAGCGATTTTGCAAATCGCTTCGAAGCGGATTGATCTGTTTTCAGCCCGGGCCGCTTACAATTTTGCTCTGCATTCCTGTTCAAAAGGATTCACACTTGTCGAACTGGTGGCGGTGATCGCGCTGATCAGCCTGATGCTTTTTTTCACCATGCCCAATTTTCAGAGTGCGATGGGAGATCAGGAAAGCAAAAAAGCTTCCCGCCGCCTGATGGCAACCATTCAGGAACTTAAAGAAAAAGCCCTTGCGGAACGAAAACTTTATGTCCTGCATATCAATCTTGATGCGGGCAGAATGTGGGAAAGCGGCGAAGTTTTATCAGAGGAATCGCCTCCGGAAAAACAGGATCAGGGTTATGAATTTCCCGAAGGGCTGAAAATTCTTGATGTGGAATATCCGGTGAAGGGAAAAGTCTCCATAGGAGTTGCCGATATTTGTTTTTACAAAGACGGCTACTCGGACAAGGCGCTGATTCACATCGAAGACGAAGATAACGAGCAGATGACCTTTCTGGTCGAGCCTTTTCTGTCAAAGATAAAGATATATGACAGTTATGCGAATTTTGAAGACTGAAAATGCGGCATTCCCACGTTCAGCGTGGAAACGGGAATGTAGGGGTAAGCCCCCGTGCTTACCCCTTTCGGGCAACCGCAGGGATGCAGCCGCAGGGGGCAACCGCAGGGGGTTGCTCCTACATCATCGGACGCACACATTCCTTTGCCTCGTGCGGGAACGGGAACAAGCATTTACACTGCTGGAAGTCATGGTGGCGATTTCCATTATCGTCATTGTTCTGGTGTCTGTTTACAGACTGCACGCGCAGACCATTTCCATGGCCGAAGCCGCGAGATTTTTTACCGTTGCGCCGCTGCTGGCACAAAGCAAAATTGCGGAATTAGAAATTAAATCCGCAGATGAGCTGACAAACGATTCGGGAGATTTCGGGGATGATTTTCCCACATATACATGGACTGCAACTGTTGACAGCGTGGAATCCGAACTGCTCGGCGCGGTAGCCGAAGACCTCAAACAGATTGACGTGTCTGTCATCCTGAATAACGGCGAATCTGTTTACAGCTTCCGAACATATCAATTTATAACTGAGTAAAAGAAATTGGAAATCAGAAAATTAAAATTTAAAAGTGCGCTTCTCACTTCTCACTCCCCGGGCTTCACGCTCTTTGAAATTCTGATTGCCATTTTCATTTTCGGCATTGTAATGACAACGATTTTCGGCTCCTTCGTCGCTGTTTTTTCCAGCACCGATGCGATTTTTGACGGCATTAACGATTATGACATGGCGAAAAACTGTCTTAACCGCATGATTACAGATTTGCAGACGGTTCATATTTCTCCCAGAGAAATTTATATGCGTCCCGAATTTGACGACCCGCCGGATCCGTATCGAATTGTGGGAGACACGGGCTATTCAGGAACAGGGAGTTTTTCAAGACTCCGATTTACTTCCCGGTCTCATCTGACCCTTGAAAAAAACATGCAGAAAGGGATTGCCGAAATCGTGTATTATGTCCGTACCAGAGGAGACAATGAAAATGTCCTGACCCGGGCAGACAGTCTGTTTCCGTATAAACGCTTTGAAGGAAAGACTTTTGAAGAAAATCCGGGGGATCCGGTATTATGCGAAAACGTCAAATCGCTGGCATTCAAATATTATGACGAAGAAGGAACAGAGTACGATCATTGGGATTCCGAGTCAGAGGAATTCAGGTATGCCACGCCGAGAGCCATACAGATAAAACTCGAATTCGGGGATGATTCTTCTTCCCTTTTATTTGAAACTATGGTACGCTTACCCGTTTATAGGGAGAAAGCCGGTTAATCGCGGAAAAATGAGAAGGGAATCCGTAAAAAACGAGCGGGGCATTGCCCTGCTGATGACCATCACGATCATCACGCTGATTATTGCGGCAACATTGGAGCTGAACCGGAGAGTCCGCGCGGCTGTAACTGCCACTGCCACCACGCGGGACAGATTTACCCTTTCTTATATGGCATCGTCGGGCATTCATGCGGCAATGGCAATGCTGGCAAAAGATAAGGCGCAGTCCCCCGCAGATTCCGTACAGGAAGACTGGGCAAATCCTGAAAAAATAAGCGAGGTGCTTGCTGCGATTCCTTTTGAAGAAGGAAGCGTCACCTTTGTCATTAAAGACGAAATCGGAAAAATTCAGGTCAACGCGCTTGTCAATGAATTTCCCAGAAATAAAAAATTTGCAAAAGATCAGCTTTTCAAGGAAGAGCAGAAAGTGCTGTGGGATAATCTTTTGCGCCCCCTTGTGTCAAAAGATGAAAAAAGCGAACTGAACGCCACCACCAATATCATCAATGCGATGAAAGACTGGATGGATGCAGATGATAACGACAGCGGCGTCAATGAGTCGGAATCCAATTATTATGAAGGGCTTGATCCGCCCTATTCATGCAGAAACGGACCTCTTCAGCATGTTGAGGAACTGCTTCAGATCAAAGGAATGACACCGAAATTTTTCGGGGGAACCGAAGAAGTTCCCGGAATTTCCGAGTACATAACGGTTTACGGTACGAGAAAGCCTGCCGGAAATCAGCAGGCATTCGCTTATGAGGGAAAAATAAATATCAACACCGCCGAACTTCCGGTGCTTGCCGCATTGGTCGGTGAAGACAATACAGAATGCGCGCAGGCAATCTTTGATTATCGGAAAGAAACCGAAGATTTCAATTTTGTCAACAACATTACGGAACCCGGCTGGTATAAAAATGTCTTCGGCTGTGCAGATGTGCCTTTTGACAAGATGCCCCTCACGATGTCAAGCGATCTGTTCCGCATAGAGTGCGCCGCAACCCTGCACAATCTGAAAATGACCGTCGCGGCGTTGGTAGAGCGGAAACAGAACAAAAAAGGCAAATGGACTTGCAATATACTGAACTGGCAGGAAGAATAGAATGAGCAGAAAGGTTCTGGGACTCGATATCCGGCAGGAGTCCGTATCCGCAGTGCTGGTAAAAAACAGCATGAAAGGAAACGAGATAGAGGGATATATGTATGTTCCGATAACAGAGCAGATGCCCTCACAGATTCCGGTCCGAGAAGATGCGGAGGAAAACGAAACCGATCTCGCGGAAGAAAGCGCGACAGATATGGGACTGATGGCTGCGCTGGAAGTTGTTGCCGAAAAATTGGATATCAGCGGCGCTGTATGTGTCATTTCTATTCCCGGAGACCGGATTGCATACCGAAACCTGACAGTTCCTTTCAAGGATTCAAAAAAAATCAGGCAGATTCTGCCGTTTGAACTTGAGCCTGCGCTGCCGTTTCCCGTAGAGGATACGGTCACAGATTTTCACACCGTATCCGATCTGATCCGGGAGCCTGAGTCCAGAAATCATACGGATATTATTGCGGCCGCGGCTGAAAACACAACGATCAAATCGTACATCGCCACGCTGGAACTGCTTAAAATAGAGCCTGAAACGATCACTGTCAGCGGATATGCCGCAGCGCTCTGTCTGACACGGTTTTCAAATATCTCTGAAAACTGTCTTTTCATGGACATTGACGATGAAGATAAATGCTCGATGTTCATTATTATTTCAGGTCAAATCTGCCTGATCCGTTCTTTTCGGCTCAGTCCGGGAGCGGAAAAAACAGAATCGCTCTGCACAGAAACCGAACGCACGCTTGCAGGTTTTGAAGAATTTTTTTCACCGGCTTCAAATTTTCAGCCTGATGAAATCCATGTTACCGGATACGGGCTGGAAAATTTTTCAGGTTTTGAGGCAGAAGCGGAGCGGATTCTCGGTATTCCCGTAAAGCGGGTAAAGCTTCAACGGGATGCGGGCGCGGTGATAAGACCCCATCCGACAACAGTTCTCAAGACCCCGGAACAGATAGACAATGCTTTTGCCCTTGCCCTGTGCGAAATCGAAGGCATGTCGGTGCTGAATTTCCGCAGAGGTCATTTTGCGCCCAGAAGACAGTGGGCAGAACACAAAAGCAGTTTTATCAAAACCGGCATTCTTGCGCTTCTGGCGGCAGTTTCGATATTTTCAATGCTGATGATCGAATCTTATTCTATGGAAAAAAAGCTGGCAAACTTGGACATTCAGATAAACGATATTTTCAAAAGCACATTTCCGGAAATCACAAAAATTGTTGCTCCCCTGCATCAGATGCAGGTTGCCATGCAGGATATAAAAAAGACGGCTTTTCTTCCCGGAGAAACAGGGAAGCATATTCTTACAGTTGATCTTCTCAATGAAATCAGCAAGCGGGTCGCGGAAAAGATTGACGTGGAATTTACAAGATTTGTCGTGAGCGCGGACAATATTCAGATTGCCGGAGAAACAGATACTTACAATTCGGTTGACGACATTAAAAACCAGTTGGCGCAGTCGGAACTTTTTAAAGAAGTGACCATCACCTCCACTTCCGCGAATGCTGAAAAAGAAGGCGGGAATCGGGTACGGTTCAAGCTGAGAATTGATATGTGATGTTTTTTACAGGATTTACTACAGGATTTACAGGATTATACAGGATTTACAGGATTATGTAAGGTATCAAAATCCTGTAAATCCTGTATAATCCTGTCTCGGAATTGTCACCGACAAAAAAGTGGCGGGCTGAAACTGATAATGAAATTAAGCAGACGTGAAAAATATGCGGTCATCGCAGCAGGTTTTTTTATATGTCTTTTTATTCTGATGCGGCTTGTCGTATTTCCTTTTATGGAAAAAAAAGAACGGCTTGAAAAAAGCTTGCAGGCAAAAAGAAAAATCCTGACAGAGATGCTTGTTCTTAAATCCGAATATAATGATCTGAAAAAAAATGCGGAACTGTCAAAGATACAGTTTGCCCAAAGATCACAGGGTTTTACGCTTTTCTCCTTTCTTGACAAACTTGCGGGAGACGCGGGAATAAAGCAAAACATCTCCTACATGAAACCCTCCAAGTCCGAGCAGAAAGACAGCCAGTTCAAGCTGTCCGCAGTGGAGATGAAGATTCAGGGAATCAATATGAAGCAGCTGACGCCTTATCTGTACATGGTAGAAACCTCAAAAAACAGCGTGTTTGTCAGGCGGGTTTCCATTACCAAAAAAGGAGAGGGAGAAGAAGGCTTCATAGATGTGGTGTTGCAAGTTGAAACTTATGAAATTTAATTAAATGTCACCCTGAACGCAGTGAAGGGTCTCAGTGTCAGACAGAGATTCTTCGCTTCGCTCAGAACGACAAGGAATGGAGCGCTCGGAATGACAGCCTCCGTTCAACAATATGATGATATGCTTATGAAAAAAATTCTTTTATATTTTATTTATATTACAGGCATTACGGCTTTTTTTGTTTATTATCTTTTTCCGTCGGAAAACGTAAACGAATACATTGCTTTCAAGCTGAAAGAAGCAAATCCGGACATCAGTCTCAAGATCAGCCGTATCAAACCGGCATTTCCGCTGGGGCTGAAATTTTATGCCGCAAATCTGCTTCACAGAAACAATCCTGTGATTGAAGTCGAACAGATCAAAGCTGTTCCCGGATGGTTATCGCTGTTTCAGTCTGAAAAGCTTGTATTTTTCACCGCAGATGCCTGTGAAGGCACGATAAAAGTCAAGGCGGCTGTGACAAAGCCGGCTGAGGGATCTGCCGGTACCCGAACTGTTGCTGATGGCGAATTGTCAGGGCTTAGGATTCAAAAAATCAGTGCGGTGAAAAATCTCTTCGCTCACAAAATATCGGGAATACTTAACGGAAATATCACTGTCGGAGAAAAGGGCGAAGACGTAAACGCCACGCTTGCCGTATCCGACTGCAATATCGAACTGGCAAAAGCGATTCTGAAGATAGGAAATCTGACGTTTAAGAACATTGATGCGGTTCTGCTCCTTGAGAAAAAAAGGATGCTTCAGATAAAAGAATGCACGTTTAAAGGCGCGCAGTTGAACGGCACCCTTTCCGGAACTGTGGAACTGAAAACGCCGCCGGGCAAGAGCCTTTTACATCTCAGCGGAAATATCGCGCCTCATCCCTCCCTGATTGCAAGCTTGGGAGGAACTGCGGGTGCCGCGTTTTCCCAAAAAAAGGGGGCGGAACAAAGCGGGGGAATTCCTTTTACGGTCGGCGGCACACTTGAGAATCCGGAGATTCCCTTTTTTTCACTGTTCAAATAAAATTGTGATTTTGAACCACGAAAGCACGAAACTGACGAAACGCACGAAATCTTTTTCGTTTCTTTCGCAATTTCGTGTTAAAAAAAGGGGGAAAACCATGAAAAAATATTTTACGATTGTCAATATGGTTCTCATAACGGGTGTGATTTATTTCAGCGTAAAAACTTTTTATCAGACAATGGGAACGCAGTTGGAAAACACCCCTGTTTCCGTCGAAACCGGGAAGAAAGAAGCTGCTGCCCAAGCGGAAATTGTACATCCGCAGGATCATTACAATTCCATAGCGGAACGGAATCTTTTCCGCACAAAAGAAAACATCGAAGCAAAAGAAGAAGCTCCCAAAGAACCGGAAACCAAAGCGCCGGAGCCGACAAAACTGAATCTGAAACTCTGGGGAACTGTTTCCGGGGATGATGAAAGACGAGCCTATGCCGTTATTGAAGACTTGAAAGATAAAAAGCAAAGTCAGAGTCTTTACAGAGAAGGCGATTCGGTTCAAGGTGCAATTATAAAAAAGATTTCAAGAGAACAGGTCATACTGAGCGTCAACGATCAGGATGAAGTGCTTCAAATGGGCGACAATGCTCCGAGCGCAAAGGAATCTCCCCAGGGACAGCAGGTCGGTCAGGCACCGCCGCCCCCCGCGCCGGAGATAAATATTGCGGAAAATGCTCAGGATATAAAAATACCGAGATCCCAGATTACAGATGCTATCAGTGATGTCAGCAGTCTGATGCAGCAGGCAAGAATACGCCCCCATTTCAGCGAGGGAAAACCTGACGGTCTCGCACTTACAAGACTCAGACCGGATTCCATATTCACCAAACTGGGGCTGAGAAACGGAGACATCATTATGGGCGTTGACGGAGAAAAAATACAGTCCGCCGATGATGCGCTGAAGTTTTATAACAGCCTGAAATCGTCTCCCAATGTGGCAATTCAGATCAAGCGGAAAGGTGAAGTCAAAACCATAGATTATACGATAGAGTAGGAATTGGAAATCAGAAACTTAATGCGCCGCCAACTTCAAAAAAAGTTGACAACACACTGAAAACTTTTTGGTAAAAGAACATGAAATCATACTGCCGTTTCTCAAATTCCCACATTCTGCGTGGGAACGTCCGGAGTGCCGGAATTAATTTTTTGCATACAGCAGCAGCGAAACTTTCAGTTTCGCACTCCGAATCGCATTTCAACTGTAAAGCGGGTTTTAAACCCGCTTTACTTTCCTGTTTGCACAATAATACTGTCCTGTATTATTTTTTTATCTTACTTTTTCTGGTGCTGACAGTCCGTTCATCAGCAGCGCAGGAGACTGAAACACCGTCCCGGAACACCGGAAGAGCCGAACAGTTTGTTTCCATAGATTTCAACGATGTTGACATCTCGGTTTTTGTCAAATTCATGAGCGAACTGACCGGAAAAAATTTTATTGTGGATAACCGGGTCAAAGGAAAAGTCACGATTATCTCTCCTTCCAAAATTTCTGTGGCTGAAGCATATAAGGTTTTTGAGTCGGTTCTGGAAGTTCAGGGCTTTGCCACTGTTGATTCGGGAGAAGTTGTCAAGATCATCGCCGCGCCCGACGCCCGGACCAAAAACATCGAAACCCTGCTGAAAGAAGAGGCACGTTCACCTGATGACAGGGTGGTGACGCAGCTCATTCCGCTCAAATATGCGGACCCCAATGAAATCAAACGGCTTTTTGCGCCTTTGGTTTCCAAAAACAGCGTGATTCTCGCATATACGCCGACCAACATGCTGATTATCACCGATGTGTATTCCAATATCCGGCGGCTGCTCAATATTATGAAAACCATTGATGTGGAAGGCATCGGACAGCAGATTTCCGTCATTTTCCTTGAACACGGAGACGCGGTAAAATTGGTCACGGTGTTAAATTCTGTTTTTCAGCAGCAGAAGAAAAAGAAAGCCGATGCCACAGATGTGGTCAAGATGGTTGCCGATGAGCGGACCAATTCGATAGTCCTGCTTGCCAGCGAGGATGATACCGCAAGAATCAAAGAACTCATCAGCCGTTTGGACAAGGAAACGCCCCGAGGCACGGAAAAAATCCGTGTTTACTACCTTGAAAACGCCACAGCAGAAGAACTGGCAAAGGTGCTTCAGTCTCTTTCTCAAAAGCAGAAGCCGGCAGCGGCGCAGAAAGGAAAAAAAGAGGCGCCGATTGTGTCCGAAGGAACGAACATCACAGCGGACAAAGCCACCAACAGCCTCATTATCATGGCGGAAAAAGATGATTATCTTGTTCTGGAAGATGTGATCAAAAAATTGGATATTCCCAGAGCTATGGTCTATATTGAGTGTCTGATTATGGAAGTCAATGTAAACAAGGACTTCAGCCTCGGAACCGAGTGGACCGCCGGCGGAAAAGTGGATTACGACAACAAAGATGCTTATGTCGGTGGCGGATTCAGCGGCGGCGGCAACAGCCCCTATTCCACCATATCTGGCGTGGCGGCGGCGGCCGCAACCGGCGGCGCCGCATTATTGCCGCAGGGCTTTTCTCTCGGCGTTTTCGGAGAAGTGCTTAAAATCGGAGAAGCCAGATTTTACAACCTCGGCGCAGTGGTTCAGGCTTATAAAAAAGATAAAAATGTTCATATTCTTTCCACGCCGCAGGTTTTAACGACCGACAACGAAGAAGCCACTATTACCGTGGGAAAAAATATCCCCTATCTGACCAAATCGGGAACCACTTCCACAACTGTGGAACAATACAATACTTATGAATACAAAGATGTGGGCATCACGCTGAAAGTGACGCCCCAGATCAGCAAAGACCGGCAGATCCGTCTTAAAATCTTTCAGGAAGTGACCAAGCTGGATCAGGTGCAGACCACGACGGGCGGGGACCGTCCCACCACCCTGAAACGCACGGTGGACACCACCGTCATTGTGAATGACAAAAACACGATTGTTATCGGCGGGCTGATTGACGACAGCTTTTCCGAAACCCAGAACAAAATTCCCTGTTTCGGCGATGTGCCGGGGCTGGGATGGTTTTTCAAATCTTTGTCAAAGGGGCGGGAAAAAAGCAATCTCTTTGTGTTCCTGACGCCTCATGTTGTGCAAAATTCTGCTGAAGCAGAAGACCTTTATCTCCGAAAAAAGGAACACATTGACACGGTTGATGAAAAAGATGAAGAAGAAGAAAAATCCGGCGGCGTCATTAAGATGTACAAACCGGGGGCAGATGCACCTGTTCCTGAGCCGCTGGAATAGTGAACCACGAAAGCACGAAAGAAAGGAAACCCACGAAAATAAATGAATATTCTTTCGTGCTTTTTCATATTCTTCGTGCTTTCGCGGTTCAACTTTCGTGTTTTCGTGGTTCAATTTATTTTCGTGACTTTCATAAGTTTCGTGTTTTCGCGGTAAAAAAGAATAACAGTCTGATAAAAAAATGAAAAAACACCTTTTTGACATATTGAAAGAAACGGTCGGGCTTTCTGACGAAGACCTTCAGGAAGTCATAAGAACAAAAGCGGAAAAGGGCGGCAATACCCTTGAAATCCTCATAAAAAAGAAAATAGCCACGGAAACGCAGATTTTGGAGGCATTGAGCATCCGATATGACATTCCCTTCTGGCCCAAGCTCCCGCTCAATCATATCGCTGCCAATATCAGTCAGGATGTGCCGATCCATTTCCTCAAAAAATACTTCATGGTTCCCTTGGAAAGCAGAAATCAGAATACTGAAAACAGATCGCCGAATCAGGAAGAAGCCTATCACACCGAAGCCGGATGTATCATCGCTGTCAACGATCCTTCCTCTTTTCAGCCCTTGGATGATCTGATCCGGTTCATCAGAGCGGAGCATTTTCAGATTGTGCTTTCCACAAAAGAAGCCATTCTTTCCGCCATCAACATCTCTTATGATCTGAGAAGAGATTCCGCAGAGCAGTTGGTTCAGGATATGGAGGAAAACGGGACCACGATCATCAGCGAGATCGAGGATACGGCCGATCTTTTGGACGACACCAGCGACGCGCCGATCATCAAGCTGGTGAACCATATTATTTCCCAGTCTATCAAGGCGCGGGCAAGCGATATTCATATAGAGCCTTATCAGGACAGCTTCAAAGTGCGCTATCGTGTGGACGGCATTTTATATGACCTGCTCACGCCGCCGAAATGGATTCAGCCTGCGCTGACCTCCCGCATCAAAGTTATGGCAAAAATGAATATTGCGGAAAAACGTCTGCCCCAGGACGGGCGCATTGAAATCAAACTGGGTGATCAGGATATTGACGTGCGGGTTTCCACGATTCCCATTTCTTTCGGGGAGCGGGTGGTCATGCGCCTGCTGAACAAATCCACTTCGCTGCTCACGCTTTCGGATTTGGGCATGTCTTCCGAAAGTCTCGGTATCCTGAAAAAATTGGTGGCTTCTCCCAACGGAATTATTCTTGTGACCGGACCCACCGGCAGCGGGAAAACCACCACGCTTTACGCTATCCTGTCTTCGATCAATACGCCGGACATCAACATTATCACCATTGAAGACCCGGTTGAATACCAACTCAAAGGCATCAGTCAGATACAGGTCAATCCCAAAATAGAACTGACCTTTGCCAGAGGACTTCGCTCCATTGTGCGCCAGGACCCGGACGTGATTCTGGTGGGAGAAATCCGTGATAAAGAAACTGCTGAAATCGCTGTTCAGTCCGCGCTCACCGGACATCTGGTTTTCTCCACTCTGCACACCAATGACTCGGCAAGCGCGATCACCCGTCTGGTTGACATCGGCGTGGAACCGTTTCTGATTTCATCTGCCGTGCTGGCGGTAGCGGCGCAGCGGCTCATACGCGTGCTTTGCAAAAATTGCAAAGAAGCCTATATGCCCGATGATGTGACGCTTGAAACCATCGGCATCACGCATGAGCAGGCGAAAAAAGGCAGCATTTACCGGGCAAAAGGCTGTCCCGACTGTCTGAATACAGGATATAAAGGCAGAATTGCCATTATCGAAATCATGATAATGACGCCGGAGTTGAAGAGTCTGATACTGAAAACTTATGATTCCAATCTGATAAAAAAAGCAGCCAATATGATCTCACTGCGTCAGGACGGCATCAAAAAAGTGTTGAACGGCATCACCACCATTGAAGAAGTGCTGAGAGTAACGCATTTCTAATATTTTTTCTGCCACGAATGAACACAAATTTTTGCACGAATAAAAGAACACGAATTGACAATAAAAAATTTTCAGTGTCTTATTATACTGATACGCTTTTGTTTTTTTTTGCCGCAGACACACACAGACAGATATCCGAACACGGATATACGGCGCATAAGCGGAAAATATGCCGTAAAAAACCGAAATCAAATCAATATAATTCTTTATTTTATGCAAGATAATCAAGCCGCCGTTTAAAAAAAAATTGTTGGCAACATTTTAATTATAGGGTAAATATATTCTTTCTATAAAAAGATGGAAGCAATTTAAATTGTGTTTAGTGTATAATCAATGGTTAGGCATCTTTAATATGATAGTTTTCAGGAAAGATAAAAGGAGGGTATAATTAATTGAATACTTACGAATATATTGTAGACAGGTTTCAATCGTTATTTCAAGATTATGCCGATGTTTTTTCTTTAAATAATTATAAATTTCATATACTAATCCACTTTTGGTTTTTTACGGCATATTTTTTGCGTTACCGGTCAGATTAAAAAAACGGATACTTTCTGACGCGGAGTTCGGGAAAACCGGGGCGGAAAGTCATCATTTTCTTAACTATGCAATTTTTATACCGCAAAAAACCAAAATTGGATCAGTATATATCAAGTGACATTTTTTGCAATGCCTCTGCTTTAAAGATTGCAGATCATAACATTATAACAGTAACTAGTGGATACATAAGTTTAATTGAAGATACGTTTGATGAGAAATATTTTTCAACAATTTTATTTGTTGCAATTATTAACGAAAAAACTATTTCAGAAGCCTTCTGCGACTTACATGAAGATCCAAATTTTGAACTCAATCAATTTATGTTGGACTGTTCAATTCAATTTACTTTTAGTCATGAATTTCAACACATTTTACAGTTGAATAGCTCTAAAATAGCCCATGATTTTAGGTATAGTGAAAATTTAGATACATCCAACTTTGATCTAAAAAACCATGCTTTGGAATTTGATGCAGATAGAATGGCTTCTTTTGAGGTTCTAAAATATGTATTCAGAGTATATAGAAAACTGAAGAATAAAAATACCCAAAAGTTTAAATGTATGATTTACATAGGGTTAGCAAGTATTTGTATCACAAAAAGCTTATTTTATTTTAGAGTGATTAATAACTCTTCTCCGACATATACTATTGATAAGCAAGATTTTTATACTAAAAAATTTTCACATCCTCATCCATTGGTAAGAATATATAACATATTAGAATATTTTTATGATAATGTTGAAAACGATTTTCCTGAATTAAAGATTGAACCGCAACAAATTTTGAATAATGTTTTAGGAATTATGAAGCTATATTTTGATTCTCTTATTCCTAATCAAAAAATAATTGATATGTTTTTTGACGATTCTGAAAAATTTTTAGATGAAATAAATCAATACAATCAAGAGTTATATGATGTTGCAATAAAAGATGATTCTATCAAAAATTTATTAAAGGCTCGTGGAGTTAAGCCTTGGTGCGAACAACGATAAAACCAACTACGATGAATATATTGAGGAAATAAAAGCCTAACCCGTCATTGCAGTGGACGGGGCTGTCGCCCCGCCGCTTAATTTGGTGTTAAACGACATAGGATGAGATGTGAAAAATGTCCATTCAAAATGAATTAATACCAAATCCTTATTGAAAACATAAATTCGTAAAAATAACATCCTATAATTAAATAAAAAAGTTTGTTTATATTGTATAAAGTCAAAAGGGATTCGGTATAAGAGGAATAGAGCAAACATTGAGAAATTCCCAGAATGAATGGCGGTGGTATGTTGCTCAGGTAATTGCTTCAGTACCTTCAGGAAGATTGGCAACTTATGGCAGAATTGCAGATATTGCCAATAGGCAATACGGTAAGTGTGAATGCCAGAAATGTAGCATGGCTTAATGGAGTATGTAAGAATGTCGAACCAGATAGATTATTGGAAAGAAATATCTGACTATGATATAGAAACTGCTGAGGCAATGCTGAAAAGTAAACGATACCTTTATGTCGGATTTATTAGTCATCAGGCTATCGAAAAAATATTTAAAGCATATTTTGTTAAAATACAAGGCGATACACCACCTTTCTCTCACAGCCTCTCATACATCGCAAAGAAAGCAAACTTCTATGAGAATTTTTCAGAAGAACAGAAAAAGTTTCTAGATATGCTAGAACCGATGAATATTGAATGCAGATATCCGATTCACAAAGAAGAATTGCTGAAAAGTTTAACCGAAGAAAAATGCAGAGAGATTTTGGATAAGTCTAAGGAACTACAGATATGGATAAAACAGAAGCTATAATAAAACTTGAAAGATACAAAATACTTCTTTCAAAAGAAATGATTTTTGATAAAATGATTTTATTCGGTTCTTATGCAAAAGGAAATCAGAGAGAAGACAGCGATATAGATGTTGCAATTGTTGTTGATAAAATACATGGGGATTATTTTTCAACACGCCCTTTGTTATGGAGAATAAGAAGAGAAGTGGATGACAGAATTGAACCTGTTATTTTAGAAAAAAGTCATGATGAAAGTGGATTTTTAAAAGAAATAATGAAAAGCGGAATTCTGATATGATTTGAGAACGAATTACACAAATATACGCATCGGAGTAAAATCGTTTAACCAGTCGGTCAAGCGGATGCGCCTATCGGCGTACCGCTTACCTCGTTGTTATGCCCATAGATCAATCAATTAACAATAACAATTTATTATGAGAGACTGAAATGCCTGTCAGAGACAATTTTCACAACACCGTTAAAAATGCACTGATCAGAGAGGGATGGAAAATTACTCATGACCCTTACTTTATGCGATACGGTGACACTGAATTTTATATTGATCTCGGAGCGGAGCAGATTCTGGCGGCTGAGAAGGAAGGAAAAAAGATAGCTGTGGAAATAAAAAGTTTTCTCGGTGATTCAACAGTTTATGAATTTCATACCGCTCCGGGACAGTTTATCAGTTACCGTATTATTCTGGAAGAAATCGAACCTGATCGTATTCTTTATCCGGCTGTTCCTGCCGATATTTACGATTCATTCTTTATGAGCCGTTTCGGACAGATGCCAGTCAGAAAAAATCAGATTCGCTTAATTGTATATAATGCTGAAAGAGAGGAGATCGAGTCATGGACAAATTAGAGAAATACAGAAATTATATTATTGAAATAATAAAAAAATACGGAAATCATGAAGCCTTCATACGGAGATATTGAAGTGCAGACACTTTTTGACAGAGAAAACGATCATTATCAGATACTGAATGTCGGATGGCATAAGAATAAAAGGATTTACGGCTGTTCACTTCACATTGACATAAAAAACGGCAAAATATGGATTCAGCATAATGGGACAAAACTTAGTATCGCCGGTGAACTGACAGAATACGGTGTGCCTAAAGAAGATATTGTTCTGGCATTTCATGAACCTTACAGAAGACAATTTACTGACTACTCAATAAGTTAAGGGCATAACCAGTCATTCCGGCGGACGGGCTGTCGCCCGCCGGTCAGCTTTGTGTTATGCCGCTTAAATTCCATGCAAGAAAATGTTCTGCACGTTTGATAAAGTGAGTACCGATGAGATTACCGATATTCCAGGTCAATGCGTTCACCGATAAAATATTCAGTGGCAATCCTGCCGCTGTCTGCCCTCTTGAACACTGGTTATCTGATGCCGTTATGCAACACATTGCAACAGAAAACGCGGTTGCCGAAACAGCCTTCTTTATTTCAAGGAATGATGGCTTTGAAATCCGGTGGTTCACGCCGGAAATCGAGATGGATTTATGCGGACATGCCACCTTAGCAACGGCACATGTGATAGCCAGACATCTTCACTATCATCAGTCATCTATTACTTTTCGGTCACAAAGCGGTGATCTTGTCGTGACCGTTGAGGAAAATCTGCTCACCCTGAATTTTCCTTCACGTAAACCCGCACCGAGCCAAATTCCTCAAATAATTTTGGATGCCATCGCCGTTGAACCTGCTGCGATATTGAAAGCCCGAGACTATGTACTGGTGTTTGAAGACGAAGATATTATCCGGCAACTGGAACCGAAACGAAGCCTCTTTGACCAAATCAATCTCGATCCCGGCGGCGTCGTTGTCACCGCTCCGGGAAAGGAAACTGATTTTGTTTCACGGTTTTTTACGCCGCAAGCGAGCATTTTTGAAGACCCGGTGACAGGTTCATCGCATTGTTCGTTAATTCCGTATTGGAGTGAGAGGCTTGGCAAGGAATCCATGCTTGCGATGCAGTTATCGGCACGAGGCGGAAAGCTCTACTGTAAAAACGTCGGTGACAGGGTTTTGATCTCAGGA
>JAIFKL010000063.1 GCA_020049595.1 Desulfobacteraceae bacterium | reverse complement strand
TTTTTCAAAGAGACATATTGAGCTTCGGTCAGGCAAGGCAACTGGCGGAAATGCCTGTGTGGGACTTTCTTGACCTTCTGAGAGAAAGAAAAGTTTCTCTGCATTATGACACAGCAGAATATGAACATGATCTGAAAACGATTCAGGAGATAATCTGATGCACAAAATCATTTCCAATGCTTCCCCCCTGATCGGACTTTGCAGTCCGGGAGATTTTTCTTTATGCAAGAACATAATCTTTTTCAGCTTTTCATCGGCTTTCTGAAAAAATTGATGAATATTCTCTTGAAAAATAATGGGAAAAAGCAAAAAAATACCGCTTATGAAACGAATTTTTGATCTTATATTGACAATTCCAGCATACTTTCTGCTGTCTCCGCTGATGATGCTGATTGCCGTAATCATACGCCTTACAATGGGAAAGCCGATATTTTTCAGGCAAATCAGACCCGGATTTCAAGGAAAAGCTTTTACAATTTATAAATTCCGTACCATGCTCAATGCTTATGATAAAAACGGCAATCTCTTACCGGACAAAGAACGGCTGACCCGATTCGGAAAATTTCTGCGTTCCACATCATTAGATGAACTTCCCGAACTCTTTAATATTCTGAAGGGCGAAATGAGTATTGTCGGGCCCCGTCCCTTGCTAATGCAATATCTGGAACGATACTCACCGGAGCAGGCAAGACGTAATGAGGTCAGACCCGGACTCACAGGATGGGCGCAAATCAACGGCAGAAATGCAATTACATGGGAAGAAAAATTCAGATTAGATGTCTGGTATGTGAATAATCAGTCGTTTCGGCTGGATATGAAGATCATATTTATGACAATACTGAAAGTGCTGAAGCGAGAAGGCATCAGCCAGCCGGGGCAGGCGACAATGGAAGAATTTATGGGAAATAAAAATCTTTAATTAATTGATAAATTTTAGGATTCATAAGGATATGTAATCAATATGAAAATCAGATTGACAGAAGAAATATGGAAAGAAGGGAATATGTACGTCTCTTATTGTCCGGAACTCGATATTGCATCCTGTGGGGAATCTGTTGAACAGGCAAAAAAAAATTTGAAAGAAGCGATCCTCATAAATATCGAGGAGACTAAAAAAATGGGTACTTTTGACTGCTTTCTTCAGGAAGCCGGTTTTGAAGAATTTCAGAAGAATGTGCTGTCTCTAAGAAAAGAATTAATCGGCTTTACACCTGTCGAAATCGGAATATGATATGCCTGCCGTTAAACCGACAACGTATCAGATTCAGGTGAAAATATTTGAGGCTGCCGGATGTATTTATGTCCGTACTCAGGGCGATCATCTGATATACCGCTGTCCCGGCGCAATACGCCCTGTTATTATTCCAAAATACAGAGAAGTGCCTGTGTTTGTAATACAAAACAATATGAAAGTCATCGGTATGTCCAGGGAAACATATTTTCAGCTTTTAGAGAAAATTTGAATAGAGGTAACACATGAATAATCGCCATAAAAAATTAATCGCCATATATGGCGCAAGCGGTTTCGGCAGAGAATTGGCATGGCTGATTCAGTCATGCGCCGAAAAAGGCATGAATTATCATCTCGCATGTTTTATTGATGATAACGAAGAAAAACAGGGAACAATGCTGAACAATATTCCTGTTCTGAGCCTTGAAGATACAAAAAAGCAATATCCGGAAGCTGCTGTTGCAGGAGGAATCGGCAATCCGAAAATACGGGAAAAGCTGATGAATAAGGCAGCAGCAGAAGGCTTTGCTTTTGAAACGATTATTCATCCGGATACAGAGCGTTCCGAATGGATTGAAATCGGAAAAGGCGTGGTGATTTGTGCAGGCAATATCCTGACAACAAATATCCGGCTCGGAGATCATGTGCAGATCAATCTGGGCTGTACTATCGGTCATGATGTTGTGATGGGGGATTACACAACTCTGGCACCCGGGGTTCATGTTTCCGGGTGGGTTCGTTTCGGAAAGCGTGTTTATGTAGGGACAGGAGCGGTTATCATCAACGGAACAGAAGAGAACCCTCTTGCCATAGGAGATGATGCAGTGATCGGCGCCGGAGCATGTGTTACAAAATCTGTTCCGCCCGGGGAAACGCGGGGGGGAGGTACCGGCAAAGCCTCTGATAAAGAAATAATACAAAACAGCCGTTTTGAAAACTGGGTCTTTCCTGAAATTGAAGATGGAAAACCTACAAAATACAACTGGGTCGTTCAGCATAAAGATAATCTTAATTTGGGATATAAAACAGACATCGGCGCGTTTTCTTATTCTGTTTCCACCATTGATAACAAACAAGGGCAGGTCAGATTAAAAAAGAATTGCAAAATCGGCAGCCACAGTGTTATCATGCCCGGCATTACCGTCGGAGAAAATGCTGTTATCGGCGCACACAGCTTTGTCAATAAAGATATTCCTGACAATGTTATTGTTGGCGGTGTTCCGGCGAAAATTATTCAGAAATTGTAAAAAATGAAAAAACAGAACAGTTATATAATCAGCGATGATATATTTATGGATTCGCTGGGCATTATTCATGAAAACTTTTCAGATATTCCTTATGCTATTGTCGGAGGCGGGGCTGTTCAGATATATGTCTCATCAGTTGCGATACAAACCGCCAATCTCGGATCGGTAAAAGAAATTAACGGACTGTCATTTATTTTACGGAAAACAGGGAATATCGATCTCTCTTTCAATTATGAACCCGCAGACCTGATAAAGAAATTCAATCTCATCATCTCCCATGCTTCCTGTTTTTATACTTTTCACAGTTTCACAAAACGCTTTGTCCTTCAGCATGGGGATCAGCGGTTTAACCTTAATTATCAGACAGAGCCGGATGATCTGAAAGGGATTCCGGCATATTACCATGATATTATTGACACAGCCATATCATTGGAACTGCCGTATAAAAGCAGCATACTGCAACTGAAAATCGCCAGACCGGAATATCTTGTGATATCCAAACTGACAAGAGCCAGACCCAAGGATCAGATTGATATTGCACTGATTCTGAAAGCGGCTGAAATGAGTGAATATCCTTTTGATTCCGAAGAAGTGAGATCTGTCCTGAAATCTGTTAATGCAGAAGACAAATACAATATTCTCGCGGAACTGATGGATGCCAACGGATAAGAGGTTTAAATTGAATACAGAAAAACGCATATTTCTCTCTCCGCCCCATATAGGCGGCGAAGAAATCCGATTTGTAAACGAGGCATTTGACAGCAACTATGTTGCGCCTGTAGGTCCTCAGGTGGATGCTTTTGAAAGAGAATTTGCTGAAAAAACAGGAATTACATACACCGTTGCATTGGCAAGCGGAACTGCCGCCATGCACCTTGCACTCAGAATAACAGGCGTAAAACAGGGAGATGAAGTATTTGCTTCAACGCTCACGTTTATCGGCAGCGTGTCCCCGGCGACATTTCTGGGCGCAACACCGGTATTTATTGACGCAGACCGCATCTCATGGAATATGAATCCTGATTTGCTTGCAGAGGAACTTGAGAGATGCAATAAAAAGGGTAAGCTCCCCAAAGCTGTAATCCCCACAGACCTTTACGGACAATGCACAGATTATGACCGGATAAAAGAAATCTGCTCACCATACAATATTCCGGTAATTGTTGATTCCGCGGAAGCCTGCGGTGCCTTATACAAAGGAAAACATGCAGGATTCGGCGCAAAAGCCGCTGTTTTTTCATTCAACGGCAATAAGATTATCACCACCTCCGGCGGCGGGATGCTGGCGTCAGAAGACAAATCTCTCATTGATCAGGCAAGATTTTTGTCTCAGCAGGCACGAGACCCGGCGTCCCATTACGAACACACTCAAATCGGATACAATTACCGCATGAGCAATGTCCTTGCGGCTATCGGCAGAGGACAGCTTCGGGTTCTGGATGAAAGAGTAAAAGCAAAGCGCAGGATATTTGATTACTACAAAAATGCACTGAAAGATATTCCCGGAATTGAGTTTATGCCCGAAGCTCCTTATGGAAGATCAAACAGATGGCTTACCGTGATTCTCATAACCCCGGAAATCTTCGGCGCAGACCGTGAAAAAGTCAGAGTAGCATTGGAAGCTGAAAATATTGAATCCAGACCAGTATGGAAACCGATGCACATACAGCCGGTATTCAGGAGTCAGAACAATTCAAAAGAAATCTATCCCGCAAGAGCAGTCGGCGGAGAAGTTGCTGAAGACCTGTTTGAACGGGGGCTTTGTCTGCCGTCAGGCACTGCTATGACTTGTGAAGATATGAATAGGGTTATTTCAAGCATATTGAAATGCCGAATGTAATTTTAAAACTAACTTGCTCCGCCCCTTGCCAGAGCCGTTTCTCCGTTTTCCAACATTCTCTGTCGGCTTCTTGAAAAAATTCCTTTGCTCTGCACGCATTATCTGGGTATAATCAGAAAATAAAGAGCGGTGAATCAGAACCGCTTTAACCCAAAAAGATGAAAGGATAATCTGCCATGGAAACAGCATATATAGATAAAAATGAACTGCGCGAGTATCTTGCAAAAGAGCTTCCTGTAATTATTGAAGAAAATCTTAATATTCAGAAAACGATTTTTCTGATTTCCAAAAAAAACTTTGCAGACAGGGATAAAATGTTTGAGGAACTTCAGAAAGACCGGGAAGAAAATAATAAAAAATGGGAAGAAGCCAACAAAAGGTTTGCCCGTTTTGACGAAAGGTTTGCCCGTTTTGACGAACGGTTTGAAGCGATTCTTCAGGAAATAAAGGATATCCGCAACCGACAGGAGAGTTCGGTCGGGGCATTGGGAGCAAGATGGGGAATCGCGGCGGAATCATCATTCCGAAATGCTCTGAAAGCGATTCTGGAAAACCGCTTTGATGTTCAGGTGTTGAATGTTACGGAATATGATCATGAGGGATTTGTATTCGGACAGCCGGATCAGGTCGAATCGGATGTCATCATAAAGAACGGAGAGATTATTGTCTGTGAAATCAAATCATCCGTGAGCCGCTCGGATGTTTATACATTTCATCGGAAAGTACAGTTTTATGAAAAACAGCATCATTGCAAAGTAACAGCCATGATGGTCATTTCACCCATGGTTGACAAATATGCACAGGCTGTTGCCAAAAAACTGGGAATTGAGGTTTATTCATATTCTGAAGATGTAAGGCTGTAAGAAAGGATTAAACCCGGAACTGTTCAATATCTTTAAAGGGCTTATGAGTATTGCGGGACCAAGACCGGATTTCATTTTTTTGTGTCAACAAATCAAAGGATAAAAAATGTCATTAAAATTATGGGTTGATACATGGAAAAAAGCAGGAGCAGAACTGGAAAAAATAAAACATTCTGAACTGGAATCTTATGATTATGCAAAACATCATAAACTTATTGACAGTATGCTCCAATTTGCCTACGAACACAGAAAATCCCGACCGACAAGCGGATTGGTGGAACAACAGAAATGGTTTAAAAAGATGCGGGAAAATCAGCTTGAGCAGGAATTATGAATCAGTTAATTGAAGCCGGATTGGAAATTCAGAATTTTATACAGTCAAAAAAATGGCATTTCTGTTTCATCGGCGGGTTGGCGGTTATCCGGTGGGGTGAGATGCGGATGACTCAGGATATTGATCTTTGCGTGTTGTCAGGATTCAAAAATGAAGAAATATTTATTGACAACCTGCTGACAGCCTTTAAACCTCGAATACCTGATGCAGCAGATTTTGCAATAATGAACAGAGTTCTGCTGCTATCCTCATCAAACGGAATTGACATTGATCTTTCTCTTGCCGGACTGCCGTTTGAAGAACAAATGATTAAACGTGCTTCTCATTTTGCATACTGCCCGGATTGCGAACTGATTACCTGTTCCGCCGAAGACCTTATTGTACTGAAAACATTTGCAGATCGGATGAAAGACTGGGCTGATGTTGAAAGTATTCTTGTACGACAGAGAAAACATCTTAATTTTGATTATATTATTGAGCAATTAACCCCTTTGTGCGAATTAAAAGAAGATTCAGAGATTATTAAAAGACTTCATAAACTCATAAGAAATATTCATAAGTAAAAAATTCTGATATTGCATATATGCCTACGGCGGAGTGCCGCATTATGGCTCATTCTATCTTATACCAATCCGCTATCAAAAACCCTGTTCTCCGTAAAACCGCTTTTCAAGCGCCAGGCTAAAAACAGACAGCGATTTGAATCTGTTTTCAGCCCGGGCGCTGTACGGTCTGAAAAGACCGATTTTTGAAAGCGATTTGGTATTACTATTCTATAATAATTTGTAATTAATGACAACGGAAGACACGGAGCGGGTGATTGCTGCGATATGGAAGTGTCAGAGATAAATTGAAACGGGGGATGTCTGAAAAGATTGTTTGCTTTTAAGCGGATATTCAAAGTAGTGATGTACGGATGTCTGATACTCATCGGAGCAGAATGTTTTTATTTTTACGAGATATTATCCCAAAAAATATCTCCTGAAAAAGCAGATGTCATTGTTGTTTTTGACGGCGACTCCGACAGGATTAAAGCCGGATGCGAGCTTGCCGATTCAGGCTATGCGCCTTATCTGATTATTTCTCCGGCAAGCGAAAAAAAATTGAACAATTATAGGAAAAAGTATAACCAGTCGTCAGTCGTAAAATACATTATTGAAGATAAAGCCCGCACCACCGCTGAAAATGCCGTATATTCAGGAAAAATCATCGCAAAACATCAGTTTAAATCAGTCATTCTTGTCACTTCTTTTTATCATCTTCCCCGTTCCTGTTTTTTACTCAAAACTGTCCTTGCAGGAAGTAAAGTCAAAGTCGGGACCGTCGGTGTAGCAGAAAAGCCGATGAATCCGCTTGATTTGCAATCTTGGAGAGGGATAAAAATAATGTATAATGAAATAGTGAAACTATGGGGCAGCGCCGGGGAACTCCTGCTTTATAAGATAAGAGGATGTCTGCCTGAAAAAAACCCGAAGGAATTGCCGATGATAAAGTATATAAAATCCCTGCTTCTCTTTGACTGATAATACGGATTCGCTTTCAAAAACGGTGTGTTCCGTATCTGTTTTAAGCCGGGTGTTTTCAGCCGGGGCGCTTTGCGATCTGAAAAGACCGATCTTTGAAAGCGAATTTGTATAAGAAATTGAAATACTTTTGCACGAATACAAAATTTATTTTTTATGCTCATCAAGCCCTTTACTCATTTATGCAAAAATTTCATTTTTGCACTCCGGATATTCCGACATGAACATATTGCTGTGTTGTCAGCAACAAAGATAAGCACTTGAAAAATCCGAATATTTTTATTAATCGCTTCAGACAGTTTCACGGCATCCTGAAATCTGAACAGAATATAACATAGAGGCAAAAAATATGCCATAAAAAATCAAAATTGTATCAGTATTGATTGAAAGTTCACTGATGTCACATTGTAAACAGAAAGTTGTTTTTGTAAGCCTTTTTTGATAGCATCGCGGATACGGACAGGAAAGACAGATTTTATCCTTTCGTGCTTTTTTTGTATTTTTCGTGCTTTCGTGTTCCATTTTTACGCACTTTCATAAAAGCAAATATGATGCCACACACATCAGTTTTCCGTTTTTTACACGTTTTTTCCGCAAATTTCACGCTGAAACCGTTGACAAATAATATGAAAAAGAAGAATATCGGCACAAAAAGCGGTGCGGGAACGGTTCCGCCTGCTTTTACCGGATCGGGGAAAACCCTGCTCTCTCATCAGGTGATTATGAACGCAAAACTTATGCTGAAAATTTTTTTCTGGATGCTGACGGCGCTTCTTCCGGCAATGATACTGCCATGCGCCGGAGGTATCGCTGACGAGGGACAAAACCTGAACCACGAAGACACGAAAGTTACGAAAGAACGAAAGCAGGTGTCGGAAGATCAGGAAGAACAGCTCAGACTCTTGGAAGTCATTGAAAAACATACTGAAATTGCTACAAAAACCCGTTTGAACGCCGATTTTGTTCCCGGAATTGTGAGCGTGCTTTACGGCGACGAGCTTCAGGCGAGAGGCATACGGAGCGTCAGTGAGGCAATGACGCTCGCGCCGGGGATCCATCTTTCTCTCACGTCTGATAAAATCGGAAAAACGGTTGTCAGGGGTATTCCGAAAATTTTTGCTTCGGGTCATATCAAAGTGCTGTTGGACGGAACGCCGCTGACCACCGCATTCGGCATTGATCCGGTTCCCAATATGCCGATTGAGCAGGTGGAGCGCATTGAGATCATGCGTGGTCCCGGGTCCGCTGTTCACGGCGAATTTGCATACACCGGCGTGATGAACATTATCACCCGAAAAAAAGGCAGCCGGGTTTTCGGCGCAGTTGAAAGCGGAAATACATACAAAGGCGGCGCAATCGCTTCCGGGAAACTTCCGGAGAGCGATCTGACTTTGAGCATAAATGTCTCCGGTATCAGATCGGACGGCGCAGGCATCAGCGGGGGCGCAGGGACATTTTCGCTGGCAGAAAGCGGAATTCTTTCCGGAAATGACAATAACTATGAGATGCTTGCGCCCTCCCCCGGACAAGACAGCAGCATCACCGCAGATGACAGCAGCGACGGGCCGCTCATCTCAGTCGCTCCGCCTGACAGGATACCGGAGAAAAACGTATCCGAGGATTCCG